>CALEWF010000274.1 GCA_937925455.1 uncultured Flavobacteriales bacterium
AAGCAGCCTGATATAAATACTCTAATAATTGGGGATTATTTTTTGATAAAACGAGTTACTTTATTATGAATGTGTAAAAAATACACACCGGATGAAAGCTCTTTAATATCTATCCATGTAGGAGAATTATCGTGGAATGAATAATTACCTGATAAAACAATTCTACCATGTAGATCTTTTATGGAAAAAAAAACATCAGGAGAATAAAAACTTGTGAAAACTGTAATTTGTTCATATGCAGGATTGGGATAAACTGTAAACTCCGATTCATTAAATGATAATATTCCACTGCACCCCAGCACTTCTACAGTGGTAATCACTATACTATCGCAACCATGGGCACCTGTAAAAATATCGGTATAAATGCCGTCTGTATCATAGGTATTGCTTCCCACCGTAACCGATGAGCCCGGACAAATTGAAAAATTTTGATGCAATGAATCAGAAAATAATAGAGTTAATTGCAAAGTAATAATACTATCACATCCGTGTTGGTTTTGTAATGAAGCAATGTATATTCCGCTGGTTTGATAAGTTTGTCCTGTGGCACTCCATTCATAAGCATTGCATGAAGTTTGATACTGTATAACAGAATCTATCGGAAAAAATGTAATTAAAACAGGGGTAGATATAGATTGACAGCCATTGGTGTTTGTTACAGTAACTTGATAATTCCCGGAAGAAGAAACATAAATGGATGAATCAGAAACACCGTTATTCCATAAATAAGCATCACTGGGTGATGATATCAATAAAACGCTATCGCCCAAACACAAGGTGGTACTACCTACCACGGTAATAGAAGCCTCTGGTTGTAATGGAAGAAATAGCGAATCGCCCACACCCATCAAACCTAAGTTTTGCAACGATGATACTTGAAAAATATTGGGATTATCATTACTAATGTCGGTACCACATAAAGATAAAGGGATATAAGAATTTCCATCATATTGAATCAAAACAGATTGGTGTTCAAAAAAATCAACAGCCAACGAAGCATCGGGACATTGTAAGGTAAGTGTAATATCATTTTGACCGGCTAAGGTCTCCTGAATATTTAATGCCCATAATCCCACATGATGATTTATAGAATTTCCGGTAATCAACCCATCATCTGTAAGTACAGGCCAAAGTTGTATTGTGAACGTATCAGCAGTAGCTGCCTGAACAAAACTGGCATAAATTAAATGATTATTCACTCCCATTGGAATGGATGCGGTTTGTGTGTTTACCGGAAAACGCACATAACCGGTAAACGAAGTATGTATGTAAGAGGCAGCATTTCCACCGGTTGTTGGATTATGGTTTTGAAATGTTACCCCATGCTCACTTGCATCTAACACCCCGGAAATAAAATCGGCCTGCTGCACTATAATTAAATCATTTTTCAGTTGCAAGGGTGCGGAACTTTCCATGCGGAAATAATCAGTTTTTAAATTATCTCCGGCAGCCCAGGCGACATTGCTGCCGGCATATACCAAATACCCGTTGCCCGTAATCGGTGAGTCCAAAATGATATTTCCATGTACCCGTGCTTCCGTTCCGGTATCTAATTGAATTGTGCCACGATTCCATAATCGTCCCTGTGCAACAGTTGATACACTTATTAGATACAATAAAAAGAAGATATATTTTGGGGCAATCATCTCTTCAAAATTAGCAGATTTTCGGAACTTGGCAAGTATTTTTTACCTTTCGGTTTGTATGTATTTGAGAACCTTATTATTCTTGTTTTTATTTTGCTCAATACTGAGTAGTTGCCACTGGTATGGATACCTTAACGATCCCAATGTTACCATTCAAGATGATGACCCTTACCTATACATACCTACCGGCAGTAATTTCGACACGGTAGTTGCCCGGTTAGAGCGAAGAGGAATATTGAAAAATAGCAAAGGCTTTGTATGGGTAGCTAAGAAAAAAAATTATCCAGAATCCATTAAGCCGGGTAGATATAAATTGATAGATGGCATGACAAACAATGCATTAGTAAACCTGCTTAAATCCGGAAGGCAAACTCCTGTGAATGTAAGTTTTCATTTTGTTCGTAACATTCAACAATTGGCGGGTAAAATAGCTCGCAAGCTCGAAGCTGATTCTGCATCGTTAGTTCAGTCCATGTGCAATCCGGAGATTTTAGCCCACCGTGGATTGAATGAAGAAACATGCGAACTACTCTATATTCCAAACACCTACGAATTTTACTGGAATACTGACGCAGATGGATTTGTTCAACGCATGGCCAAAGAGTACGATGCATTCTGGACGGAAGAACGCAAACGAAAAGCAGCAGCTATTCCGCTCACACCAGTAGAAGTGGGGATATTGGCTTCGATTGTGATGTCCGAACAAGCTGTTCATAAAAGCGAATGGCCACGCATAGCCGGATTATACATCAACCGATTGCACATGGGCATGTTGTTGCAAAGCGACCCCACCGTGATTTATGCCCATGGAAATGAATCCATCAAACGGGTGTTATTATTACACTTAGAAATTGATTCACCCTACAATACCTACAAATATCCGGGGTTACCACCTGGACCTATCATGATACCAGAACCAGACGCTATGGATGCGGTGTTGAATTATGAAAACCATGATTATTTATTTATGTGTGCCAAAGAAGATTTCTCTGGTTACCACAATTTTGCCGTTACAATACAAGAGCATAATCGCAATGCGGCCAAATATCAAAGAGCTTTGAATAAAGCAGGAATAAAATAATTTTATATTAAGCTCCTACGGAGCTTTTTTTGAATTATTTACGGTTATTGATATGTCGCTCCTATGGAGCTTTTTTTGATTTATTCACGGTTATTGATATGTCGCTCCTATGGAGCTTCATTTGAATTATTCATGTTTTATTGATATGTCGCTCCTATGGAGCTTTTTTTGAATTATTTACGGTTATTGATATGTCGCTCCTACGGAGCTTTTTTTGAATTATTCATGT
>CALEWF010000275.1 GCA_937925455.1 uncultured Flavobacteriales bacterium
TTCGTTTGATAAATCAACAGAATAAGTTTGAGGAACAATATTGTATTTATTTGAAATTTCCTCTGCAATGGATTTTAATTTTTCTTTGTTTCTTGCAACTATAATTGGTTCTATACCAAGTTTTGCAAGTTCTAATGCAAATGCCTTTCCAATTCCTGATGAACCACCAGTTACTATTGCTTTATTTCCATATTTGTTTTTTAAATTTTTCATTTTGAGTTTGCTTTATATAACTAAACAAACGTTTAGCAATTGATTAAAAAAAGGTAAGTTCGTTGTGAAAATAGCGGATATGAAAAAAGATACCATTCTTGTACTTGGCAGTGGTGGGCAAATAGGAACAGAATTAATCACTGCATTACGAAATTCGTACGGTACTTCACAAGTTATTGCTTCAGATATAAAACCCAACACGAATGATACCGGTCCGTATGAAATTATCAATGTGCTTGATAAAGCTCGAATAGCTGAAGTGATAGATAAATATAAAGTAACTCAGGTTTATCTCCTAGCAGCTATGTTATCAGCTACCGGCGAAAAATTTCCTGAAAAGGCGTGGGAACTAAATATGAATAGCTTGTTTTATCTATTAGATATGGCTCGTGAAAAGCGATTTGACAAGCTGTATTGGCCAAGTAGCATTGCTGTATTTGGACCTACAACCCCCAGAATAGAAACGCCTCAGCATACCATCACCGAGCCTACTACAATTTATGGAATAAGTAAACTAGCCGGTGAACGTTTGTGTGAATGGTATTTTTTAAAACATGGAGTAGATGTGCGTAGTATCCGTTATCCCGGTCTTATTAGCTACACAGCTCCACCCGGTGGAGGAACTACCGATTATGCAGTAGATATTTTCCACCAAGCTATTAAAAACGGTTTTTACACCAGTTTTTTAAGTGCCGGCACTCGTTTACCCATGATGTATATGCCCGATGCTATACGAGCAACCATGGAAATAATGGATGCACCAGCCGAAAACATAAAAATACGTTCCAGTTATAATTTATCTGCGTTTAGTTTTACTCCGGCCGAGTTAGCCCACGAAATTCGTCAATACATACCCGATTTTCAAGTATTTTACAAACCCGATTTTCGTCAGCAAATTGCTGATTCATGGCCACAAAGCATTGATGATACTGAAGCCAGAAAAGATTGGGGTTGGAAGCCTCAATATACACTTCCTGCCATGGTAAAAGATATGTTAGATAATTTAAAGAAGCAGTTGAAATAAATAGCGTAATATAAACCCCAAATTGACATTAGAATTTAATCATATTGTATTAAAAGGGGGGCGGAGAAACAAGCAACCGCCACATTGTTCAATTACGAATTATCATTTATCAATCATGAATTACAAATACAATACAATCAATACATTTTCAAATTAATTCATCCGCCCCAAAGGGCGGACTGCTGCGGATGGAAGTGAAAAGCTCGCAGGGGCGAAGCCCACAGGGCATCGGGGTAGCGGGGCTGAGGGCACGTAGACCCCGCTACCCCGATGCCCTGTGTGGCTGAGCCCCGAGGACTTGTAACGTACAGCCGCTTGAAGCAGCCTATTATCAATACACTAATGACACTTTTGGGATAAAATAAAAAACCCTATGATATTCTCATCAGGTTTTTTATTTTATGATTTCGTTTTTGATAATTCTATCTTTTAATCATAGGTTGTTGAATTATTTTATCGTTGCTGATAAGTTGCAGGAAATAAACACCCGGTGCAAGGTCATCAACCATGAATATGGTATTTGCAGTATTACTATTCAAGTTGGTTGATTTTATCAATTTTCCTTCCATTGAGTAAACATGTAATTTTTCAAAGGCATTATTGTATGTGGATGGAATAATTACATAATTATCAGCCGGATTAGGGTAGAATAATAAAGATGAAGTTAACTCTTCATTCATTCCAACAAATGGATTAACAATCACTGTACGACAAATGCTTGCTTCGCAACCTGCGGTACCGATTACGGTTAAGCAAACTGTAAATGTATCAGCTGAAGTATAGGTATGTGTTGGGTTTTGAAGAGTAGAAGTGTTTCCATCCCCAAAATCCCAAAACCAGGAAGTACCACCCGTTGAGTTGTCAATAAATTGAACATTAAATCCAGAAACATTACTATTAAAATTAGGAATAGGGTATGATCCTATTGTAATATTACTACCATTATCAGTGCCTGTTACAGCAGGATCAGAAGAAACTACTCTTATCCTGTATCCGGTTCCGGATGTTGTTGTTGGTGGAATAATACCTGTTATTGAACCAGACGTTGTTGAATTTATACTACCAATATTTACAGCTGATGCAAAAGAACCCAAAGCATCAGATAATTCAGCAGTAAAATTATTAGATGAATTAAAAGTACCATTTGCAACATAGGTTACTATTATAGAATCTCCTGGACAAAGGGTATCTGACGAAATAGATGTAGTAGTAATAGAATTTGTAACGGCAGTGGTACCGATAATAGTAATTTCATCTATGGAAAGTGGTGGATCTGAAGCGCTGAATGATAAATTATTTACAAATCGAAACCCAAAACGCAAGGTGGCCTGATTGTCCCAAATAGCATTCGTTTGGGTTAATACTTGCCAAGATGAAACATTATAAATGTTTCCTAACTGTAGCTGCCAGGTTGAGCCACCATCTGTACTATAATACAATTCGCCATAGGTGGCAGAAGAACCGGCACACAAATAATAACAAGAAAAAGTAACGTTGGTATATCCAATGGTTGAAATATCACTGGTCATTTTGGCAAAGTAATTTTGATTGCTATTACAAAACATGCCACCATCAGAAGCCAAAAAATTAGAATTACTAATACCCGCAGCTTCGGCATCTATGTTTACTAAGTGTAAATATTTACTGTTGGGACTACCTGTTACTGCGCCTGGTTGATTGGGTGTACTAGCTACTGAAGTAGAAAACCCAAAACAAGGCTCGTTAAATGAGCCACCAGTATAACTGTTATTCACCACCCAGTGATTATATCCACTGCTAGTAGAAGCAACATCCGAAGAATTAAGTGTGAATGTGTGTGTGGCGCCATTAAAATTTTCTGAATACAAGGTGGTTTGCGAATTCAATTTTGTCAGCAACAGCCCACTTGAAACTAAAATGGAGTAGTGATTTTTTCATATTCATGTAATTTTTAATTCTTTACTAAGTAATAAAATTTTAGTTAAAAAACAAATGATTTTTTTTGCTCAATTCAAAGAAGGTTGTGGAATAGCAAAAGAGGGACTTTCATGAAAAGCCAATTCATGAATCAGCAACTCCATGTATTGATACAAAGGCATTTTTTGAAGTACTTCCTTTACCATTCGCATGCTTTCTGATTGTATTACAATCCACAACCGAGTGCGGTCGGCAGAAAGTGCATAGGTTGTAATAATTCCTTTTTCCATCAGCTTATTTACTATCATGCGTTGCTGTGGAATACGGGTAATAAAATCATCATCCAGAGTTTCTGGAAACTGAATATCAACTAAATAATTTCTTTTCATACATTTTGTTTTTATGGTTGCCCTTGCTGCACAAACCTGTTGCCAATTTGAAAATTTATTTAATAGGCTTACATCAAACAACGAGACACTTTATTATTAAGTTTTGAACAAATTTTTGCTTTTATCAGCTGGTTTAAATCATTCTTTATAATCTTGCAGATGCTAATATTGATTACTTGGTTGCAAAGTTAAATGAAGAAGTGCGCAGCTATTTGGAGCATCTGCGTAGATTACTGGATATTGAAAAACAAGAAGAATATCGCCAGATTGGTGAATATTTAAAAAACACACCGCTTCACCTTCGGGTTAAATCTGGCTTTAGTTGGTTCCCTTTATTAATTCAAGAAACCGGTTATGGATTAGGTGATTATCCATTTGTAATTGTTGAAAGAACACAACATTTAGAGGTTGAACATGCTTTTCAGGGAGGCAAACAAGTACGCTTATTTTCCGGGCATAATGAAATAGATTGGTATATCAACGGTACAGTGCATTACGTTGATAAAAATCACATGAATATTTATTTTTTCGCCGATGACCTACCTGACTGGATAAATGATGGAAAAATTGGAGTGGATCTGTTGTTTGATGATCGCTCGTATCGCGAAATGGATGCAGCTATCAAGGAAGCTATTGGTGATAAGAACAACCGCTTGGCATATTTACTTAATGTATGTTTTGGCAAACAAGCTCCTAAACAGCTTAAAGCTGATAAAATTTCGCATCCTTATCTTAATTCGTCACAACTACACGCTGTGCAACATGTTTTGAATGCAGAAGATTTGTCAATTATTCATGGTCCCCCCGGAACAGGCAAAACAACCACGCTGGTGGCGGCCATTGTAGAATTAAGCAAAAAAGAAAAACCAATACTGGTTACGGCGCCCAGCAATGCAGCTACCGATCATATTACCCTTGAGCTTGGTAAAGAAGGTTTAAAAGTAGTGAGGGTAGGAAATTTATCCAGAATGGATGACCAAATTCTTCCTTTTACACTTGAATATCTAATAGCATCTCATTCACGAGCCAGCGAACTAAATAGCTATAAAAAAAAAGCCGATGAAATGCGGCGAATGGCAAGCAAATACAAACGAAATTTTGGCAAAGAAGAACGCATGCAGCGTGATTTACTGTACAAAGAAGCTAGGGCGATCAGTACCGAAGCTCGTTTGCTCGAAGAATACATGATAGACGATATTTTGCAAATGGCCGATGTGATTACCGCCACGCCGGTAGGCCTTCAAACAAAGTATCTTGAAGGCCGGCGTTTCTCTACGGTGGTTATGGACGAAGCATCGCAGTCGTTATTACCGGCTACATTAATTCCGATGCTAAAGGCAGATAAACTGATTATGGCAGGTGACCCATTTCAACTTCCACCCACCGTTAAATCTATGGATGCCCAAAAAAGAGGGCTTCAAACCACCTTGATGGATATTTGCTTAAAGAATATTCCTGAATCTTTTAGCTTACTAAATGTGCAATATCGTATGCACGAAGCCATCATGGAGTTTTCTAACCGGTGGTTTTACGAAAACAAGCTGTTTGCTCATCCTACTATAGCTCAACGTTCTCTTGGTTTTTCTGAAGATAAGTTTCCGCCATTCTTATTTATTGATACGGCAGGTACCGGCTTTGAAGAGCAAATGAATCCTGAATCGCGGAGTTTATTTAATGAAGGAGAAATTGGATTGGTAAAACAAATTCTGAGTGAATTGCTCGAAGTTTCTAAAGAAGGAAAAATTCCTTCTGTTGCGGTGATAGCTCCTTATCGAGAGCAGGTTTTGAAGTTGCAGGAAGAATTATTTTCAGATACTGTTTTTAAGCAATTATTTTCCATTGATACGATTGATTCATTTCAGGGGCAAGAACGTGATGTTGTTATTATAAGTTTGGTAAGAAGCAATGAACGGGGAGAAATTGGTTTTTTACAAGACTATCGCCGTATGAACGTAGCAATGACCCGGGCAAAAAAATGCCTGATTATGATTGGCGACAGTGCCACATTGGCAAATGATCATTATTACCAATCCTTACTAGAGTATGTAGATGAAAAAGGTGCTTACCGATCAGCTTGGGAATATTTTAGAAATGGCATTAATTCTCTTTAACTTTTAAACTTTTATATTCTATTAACTTTCAATAGCTGCTATTCCGGGTAATTTAATACCTTCCATAAATTCCAGCATGGCTCCTCCGCCGGTGGAAACATAACTGATGGATGTTGCTAAATTAAATTTATTGACGGCAGCTACAGAGTCTCCTCCGCCAACCAGCGAAAATGCTCCTTTTTCAGTAGCATCTGCTATGGCTATTCCAATCATTTGAGTGCCTTTTTGAAAAGTTTCCATTTCAAAAACTCCCATTGGTCCATTCCATAAAATAGTTTTGGCAGAAAGAATTACCTGCTGATATTGCTCAATGGCTTTAGGCCCGATATCCAATCCCATAAAACCCGGTTCAATTTGGTAGGTGTTCATCACCCTGATAATACCATCTTCTCCAAATTTATCAGAGCAAACAGAATCAATCGGAAGGTGAACTTTCACCCCATGTTTTTCGCACAAGTCCAAAATATTTTTGGCATCTTCCAGCATTTCATTTTCAACCAGCGAATTACCCACCTGGCCTCCTTGTGCTTTGATAAATGTAAATACCATCCCACCTCCAATGATGAAATGGTCAACTTTATCAGCCAGGTTTTTTAGGATATTAATTTTGGAAGAAACCTTTGCTCCGCCTATAATGGCTACATATGGCCGTTCAATATTTTCAAGAACCCTTCCAATGTTTTTTACTTCTTCAGCCATAAGAAATCCTAAAGCTTTGCGGTCCTTAAAAAACTCGGCTATAACAGCCGTAGATGCATGCCTGCGATGAGCAGTACCAAAAGCATCATTGATATAAAAATTGCCCAATGAAGCCAATTGTTGTGAAAACAAGGTGTCTCCTTTTTCTTCTTCTACATGAAATCGTAAATTTTCAAGCAATAATACTTCTCCGGGTTTTAATTGGGCAGCCGCCTCTTCAGCTTGCGGTCCCACGCAGTCGGGTGCAAAATGAATGACTGAATTGGGCAGCAAAGCCTGCAATGTAGGCAACACATGTTTTAATGAGTATTTTTCGTCAAATCCTCCTTTAGGACGCCCCAAGTGCGACATCAAAATTGCACTTCCTCCATCATCCAATACTTTACGTATGGTAGGAACAGCAGCCCGAATGCGAGTATCATCGGTTACTTCATATTTTTCATTCAGCGGAACGTTAAAATCTACCCGAATAAGGGCTTTTACATTTTTAAAATTAATATCCCCGATTGTTTTCATAGGCTTTAATTACGATAGCAAAAGTAACCAAATAGAGTTTTCTCTGGATAATTGTTTAGATTTCAGTAGTAAATCATCTATTCGCAATAAATATTTTAGAATAATCTGGCTGCTTAAAGCGGCTGTCCGTTACAAGTCCTCGTCGCTCATGCACGCATCGCATAGTCGCAGCGGTGTCTTCGTGCCCTCAGCCCCGCAGCTCCTTGCGTTGCGGCATTCGCTCCTGCGGGCTTTCCACTTCCATCCGCAGCAGTCGGCTACTTATGGGATCGAGAAATACACGATTCCCCCCCCATAAAAATTGAATACAAAGAAAGATGATGTTAGCAATTTTGTATGAATTAGTTTTTTACCAACTGCAGCTTTTTTGCTACGTTTGTGTATTATGAAATTTGCAGATGTAGTAGGCCATGCAGAAATAAAAGATAAGCTCCGGAAATCGGTGGCAGAAGGAAGAATTTCACATGCTCAGTTATTTTTAGGATATGAGGGAAGTGGAAATTTGCCATTAGCCAGAGCCTATGCTCAATATGTATTATGTACAAACCGAAACGAAATTGATTCATGCGGTGTTTGCTCATCATGCCAAATGATTTCTAAAATGGCTCATCCGGATGTGCATTATGCCTTTCCGGTAGTTACGCCGGCCGGTAAAAACGAGCCGTCGCTAAGCGATGATTTTATGGATCAGTTTCGTAATATCATGCTGGCAGAGCCATACAGCAATTATTCCGACTGGGTGGAATATGCTTTTAAAGAAGGCAAGAATGCCATCATCAATGTTCGTCAGGCAGATGAGATTGCCAGAAAGCTCCGACTCAAAGCCTACGAAGGTATGTTCAAATTTATGATTATTTGGCTGCCCGAACGGATGAATGCCCAAACAGGCAATAAATTGCTGAAATTAATAGAAGAGCCTCCACCACAAACTGTATTATTGCTGGTTTCTGACAATGATGATCAAATTCTTTCCACCATACTTTCCAGAACGCAACTGGTAAAACTGAAAAAGATTTCTGATTTTGATATGATGGAAGGGCTGTTGTCACGTTATCGCCTCTCGATGGACCGAGCCCGTGAAATTGTGAATATATCGGATGGAAATTTTACTCAGGCCCTTACATTGGCTGAATATGACGAAAATCATGAAAAGCATTTTGAAATGTTTGTTGCCTGGATGCGGGCATGTTTTACCTTGGATATTACACAACTGATGGCTTTAGGCGATGAACTGCACAATGCATCAAAAGATAAGCAAAAATCATTTTTTATGTACAGCATGCACATGATGAGAGAAGCCCTGATGAATAATTTTGATACTATGTTGATGCGAGTTACTGAAAATGAGCGTAATTTTCTGATAAAGTTTTCAGCGTTTGTGCATGAAAAGAACATCGAACGAATAGCCTATCTTCTGGAAAAAGCGGTTTACTTCATTGACCGAAATGCCAGTGTAAAAATTATGTTCATGGACATTTCGCTTCAATTTCAGGAATTGCTGAAAGACAAATCAGCATTTGCTGTTTAAGCATAAATGTTCTGTTTTTTTAATTGTTTAATAATCTGGGTATTATTGGTTTATGATAGGCATAATGCACAATTATTTGTATGTTTGGAAGTTAAAAATTTAAGATATGGGATGTGGTAGTTGTTCTACAAGAGGCGGAGGGCTTCCCAAAGGATGTAACAACAATGATTCCTGCGGCACAGATGGTTGCAATAAACTGGAGGTGTTTGATTGGTTGGCCAATATGCGTTCACCCAGTTCAGAAAATGAAACAGAATGGGTGGAAATACGATTTAAAAATACCCGCAAAGAGTTTTTTATCAACGAGCATAAGCTTCCATTACAGATAGGTGATACCGTTGCCGTAGAAGGTTCGCCCGGCCATGATATTGGGATAGTAAGCCTTACCGGTGAATTAGTGAAATTGCAGATGAAGAAACTTCGGATATATGAAAAAAATCAAGAAAAAAAAGTAATTTACCGTAAAGCCCGGGAAAACGACATCAAGCGCTGGCAGGAAGCCATTGCGAAGGAAGATGAATTTATGCGCTATTGCCGAAAGGTAGCTAAAGAATTAGGTTTAGAAATGAAGGTGAGTGATGTGGAATGCCAAGGCGATGGCACTAAAGCTACTTTTTATTATACAGCAGAAGGCAGGGTGGATTTTCGGGAATTGATAAAAATTTTGGCCCGCGATTTAAAAGTGCGAATCGAAATGCGTCAGATTGGCTATCGCCAGGAAGCCGGTCGTTTAGGAGGCATTGGGGTGTGTGGTCGTGAATTATGTTGTTCTACCTGGCTTCGCGATTTTCGTTCTGTTACAACTGCCGCCGCCCGCTATCAGCAATTGTCCATCAATCCTCAAAAACTTGCCGGCCAATGTGGAAAGCTTAAGTGCTGCTTAAACTATGAACTGGACAGCTACTTAGATGCCTTAAAAGATTTTCCAAAAGCAAATATTAAACTAATAACTAAAGCAGGTGAAGCCTCTCTTCAAAAAACCGATATTTTTAAACAAATACTGTATTATTCTTACGATGCTAATCCCGGAGTACTTATTCCGTTAGAATTAGAAATAGTGAAAGAAATTATACGGATGAATCAGAACGGAATAATTCCTGAAGATTTAGCTAGTTTTCTAAATGAAGAACCTAAGAAAGAACAATCGGCTGACTTTACAAATGTTATTGAGGAAGGAAGTCTCACAAGATTTGATAAAGAAAATAAACGAAAAAACAAGAAAAAAAAGAAGAAAAGACAGGATGTATAAGTCTCTCTATATGTTTATACTTGGTGCTCTGTTGCTGTTTTCTTGTGATAAAGACAAGATATATGAGCATTATGTTGATATACCCGGAGCTAAGTGGGATGCTGAATCGCCAGCCACCTTTGAAGTGGAGGTGCCTGATACATCACAGCCTTTAAATGTATTAATGAACTTTCGTACCACGAAAGATTACCCGTATCAAAATCTGTACATTTTTCTTACTACGGTTTTTCCAGATGGAAACATTGCACAAGATACCATGGAATTTTATTTCATGGATAATAAAGGCAAGCCGCTTGGCGATTGTACCTCACAAGCCTGTAATTACAAATTTATGGTAATGCAAGGCATTAAATTCCCTTTTACAGGTCTATATACGTTTAGGATTCATCAGGCGATGAGAACGCCGGATAATCAATTAACCGATGTGTTAAATGTGGGAATGAGAATTGAGAAATCAAACACACAGCGAAAATAACCAATATGGCAAAAAGTAAAAAAAACACCGGAACAAATCGCTGGAAATTTTGGCTCTGGTTTATTGTGTTTTCTCCGCTCATCATGCTATTGCTTATATTTGGATTGGCATCGCTAGGTGCATTTGGTCCGCTGCCCACATTTGAGGAACTTGAAAATCCTAAAAGCAATCAGGCTACGGTGGTATATTCCATCGAAGGAAAAGAAATGGGAAAATACTACATAGAAAACAGAACTAATGTAACGTATGAAGAAATATCTCCCAATGTTTTTAATGCATTGATTGCTACCGAAGATGAACGATTTTATAAACATTCTGGCATTGATGCAGAAGCGTTGGCTCGTGTGGCAAAGGGTATTATTACACGAGATAGTAAAGGAGGTGGAAGTACCATTACACAACAGTTGGCCAAACTTTTATTTCATGATAGGCCTAAAAGTAAGCTAGAACGTGTATTTCAAAAATTTAAAGAATGGGTGATTGCTTTACGCTTAGAGCGAAGCTACACCAAGAAAGAAATTATTACCATGTACCTTAATGTGGCTGATTTTGGACATAATATCTTTGGGATTAGTTCAGCTTCTAAAATCTATTTTGATAAAAAACCCATAGCCCTTTCCATTAACGAAGCCTCTATGCTGGTGGGCCTTTTAAAAGCGCCTACCCGTTATAGTCCGATAAAAAATCCAGAACGGTGTAAAACCCGAAGAAATACTGTATTGATGCAGCAGGTAAAAAATAAATTCATTACCCGTGAACAATACGAAGCCTTAAAAGAAGAGCCGGTAATTTTAGATTATCAGTCACTGAACAAACGCATTGAAAAAAACACTTATGGACACGGTGATTTAGCTCCTTATTTTATGGAGGAACTCAAAAAAGATTTGCAGATTTGGTGTGAACAACATATAAATCCGCAAACTGGTAAACCTTACAATATTTACAAAGACGGATTAAGGGTTTATACTACTATTGACTACAAAATGCAAACCTATGCAGAGCAGGCCGTTAAAGAATACATGCCTGAATTGCAGGATAAGTTTTTCCGTTCTAAAAAAGGAAAAAAGAATGCTCCGTTTAGTTATGAATTAAAACAGGAAGAAATAGAAAAAATTATACAACAGGCAATAAAACGTTCGGATGGGTATAAGAAAATGAAAGAAGAAGGGATGAGCGAAGAAGAAATACAACGAGTGTTTAATACACCTGTACGAATGAAAGTATTTTCATGGAAAGGAGAGCGAGACACTGTAATGTCTCCCAGAGATTCAATCATCTACCATAAATATTTTTTACATAACGGCGTGTTAGCCATGAATCCACATACAGGCCATGTGAAAGCTTGGGTAGGAGGAATTGATTTTAGGTATTTCAAGTATGACCATGTACGAGCTGGAAGGTATGATAAAAAAGCAAAAATGGTACTGCCGGCAGGAGGAAGGCAGGTAGGTTCAACCTTTAAGCCTTTTGTATATGCCTTAGCCATGATGGAAGGTCGTTCACCTTGTGAGCTGTTACCCAATGTGCGTGTTTGCATAGAAAAAGGAGTTGATAAACCTTGGTGCCCGGATAATTCTGGTGATTACAAAGAGGGAAGCATGGTTACCATGCGTGAAGCTTTGGCCAATTCTATCAATTATATTTCTGCTTTATTAATGAAGCAATATGGCCCGCATGCGGTGGTGAATCTGGTTAAAAAAATGGGAATTACCAGCCCCATTGAACCGGTGCCTTCCATTTGTTTGGGAACACCTGATGTTTCAGTGATTGAAATGGTTGGAGCATTTTCTACCTTTTTTAATAAAGGTATTTATACACGTCCTATATTTTTGCTACGCATAGAAGATAAAAATGGAAGTGTTTTACAAGAGTTTAGCACAGAACGCCGTGAAGTCATGAACGAACAATCGGCATTTTTGATGGTTGAATTATTGAAGGGGGTAGTACTCCAAGGAACAGCCGGGCGGCTGAGGTTCCGATATAAGTTTACGGCTCCGGTAGCCGGTAAAACAGGAACTACTCAAAATAACTCAGATGGATGGTTTATTGGTGGAACACCGGATTTGGTTTGCGGCGTATGGACAGGTGCAGAAGACCGTTCCGTACATTTCTATAGTACTGCTGATGGTCAGGGTGCTAATATGGCACTCCCCATTTGGGCTATTTTCATGAAAAAAGTTTATGATGATCCAGAAATTGAATTGAATCGTGGAGATTTTGATAAGCCGGCTACTCCGGTTACTATTGAGCTGAATTGTAAAGAATACAATGCCGGCCAATGGGAAGAGCAGCAGGAAAAAGATGTAAATTTTGACTAATTATCATAAGATAGAACCTATGAATAAAGTATTTAAAAATGCAGAGGAAGCCATTTACGATATACAAGATGGAATGGTGCTAATGCTTGGCGGCTTTGGTTTATGCGGTATCCCAGAAAACTGCATAACTGCCCTCGTTAAAAAAGGTGTAAAAAATTTAACCTGTATTTCCAATAATGCAGGAGTAGATGATTTTGGCATTGGTTTAATGTTAAAACAGCGGCAGGTTAAAAAAATGATTTCTTCATACGTAGGTGAAAATGCTGAATTTGAAAGACAGTTATTAAGTGGTGAATTGGAAGTAGAATTAATTCCTCAAGGAACATTGGCTACTCGCTGTATGATGGCAGGCTATGGAATCCCTGCATTTTATACTCCGGCTGGCGTTGGTACTGAAGTGGCAGAAGGCAAGGAAGTAAGGAATTTTAATGGTAAAGATTATTTAATGGAATTTGCCTTCGATGCTGATTTTGCCTTAGTAAAAGCATGGAAAGGCGATACCATGGGAAATCTTATTTTTAAAGATACCGCTCGAAATTTTAATCCATTAATGGCCATGGCTGGTAAAATTACTATTGCAGAAGTAGAAGAGTTGGTCCCGACAGGTAAGTTAGACCCGAATCAAATACATACTCCTGGAATTTATGTGCATCGAATTTTTCAAGGGGTAAACTATGAAAAACGAATTGAACAACGTACCGTAAGAAAGAGAAATTAGTTAGTGGATGCATTATGTATCGTACATTATTATTATTATTACTATTATTATTGATAATTGGATTTAATATTTCTGCTAAGCCTTCAGATTTTTATCCTATATTATATGAAAATAACTTCTATATTGGTTTTCCTGATAATGATTTTAATAAACCTTTAGCAGCTCATAAGTATAAACCAGATAAATTTGATTATTTTAAAATTCATTTATTAAATGATTCCTCTTTTGTTTTAGAATGTAAAAACAATTTTTTTGTACAACAAATTGACAGTTTTTATTTTGCTACTGCCAGTAATATTGAAGCTGCCACTCGTTTTCTATTTAGAAAAAAAATATTTAATTCTTTCAATATATTTAATACTTTACATTTACCAGTAACATTAAATCCAACCAACCCCAAAATTTCATCTGATTCTGATAACGTACTATTGTTTAACAATACTTATTACGTTATTTCTAATAATGTCGTATCTGACAAAGATAAATATTTTACAGCCAACGAAATAGTTTTTTTAGCGATTGGTTTTACATTTATTTTTTTTAGTTTGATATTATTTATTTTTTACAAAAACTATTATTTATCTGTTTTATTATTGTTACTTGGCACATTGTTGCTTAGAATTTTTGTGGCTATCCTTTATCCTAATTTGTTTCTATGGGATGAGCAATTTCATGCATTGGTAGCCAAAAATATGGTTAACAACCCATTTAAACCAGTTCTATTTAAAAACCCTGTGCTTCCATTCGATCCGAATTCATGGGTCTCAAACCATGTTTGGCTTCATAAATATCCATTTTTCCTATGGCTTATGAGTTTTAGCATATCAATTTTTGGCGCTGCGTCTTGGGCTGTAAGATTACCATCTGCTATACTGATGACAATAACATCATATTTTCTTTATGAAATAGCCTCTTTTTTATACAATAATAAAAAAATTGGGTATTGGGCTGCTTTTTTATTTTCAGTATCTCATTTTACCTACTTATTAAGTAGCGGTTATTCAGAAACCGATCATAACGACGTGGCTTTTATTTTTTCTATTTCAGCTTCTTTATGGGCTTATTTTAAATACTTAAAAACTAATAAAACGTATTGGGCAATTCTTATCGGAGTATTTTCTGGTTTTTCCTTTCTTAATAAATGGATTTTAGGTATTTTTACGTTTCTTTTTTGGATTTTACATTATATTACTGCAAAGATTGTTAATGAAACTACAGTTTTTCAAATTAAACATTTTTTTATTTCTCTTCTAATCACTTTTTTAATTGCAGGTTCATGGCAGCTATACATTCTATTAAAATATTATGATCTGGCAGTTTATGAATTTAAATTCTCTTCTCTACATTTATTTGAACCCATCGAAGGACATGATGGCCCGTTTATATGGCATTTTAAGAAAATTTTTTTCATCTATGGATTGGATGTGTTATTATTACTTGCAATACTTATTTTAGGGATGGTTAATTATAGCAATCTATCATTAAAAATTTCTATTTCCATTACGATTATTGCAGTTTATGTATTTTTTGGCATATCTAAAACTAAAATGACCGTTTTTCCTTATCCATTTAGTTTTTACTTTATTTATTCATGTTTAGCATATGTACTTCATGTTTTATTAAAAACTATTGTTGATTTAATTAAAAATAAAAACCTTTCGACTTTTATTTCTTTATATTTAGTTGTATTGATTGGATTATACTCATTTAATTTAGAAAAAGTTCACTATAGTTTTAAGGTTTGGAAAAAAAATGAA
>CALEWF010000276.1 GCA_937925455.1 uncultured Flavobacteriales bacterium
TGAAAAATTAAAATAATATTGGGATATAAATAGTGTAAATTCAAAAAAAAATTCTGTGCAATTCTTTTCATTGTTTATTTATTACTTCACAAAGTTAGCCGAATTAACAAGTAGTTTGGTTTATTCAAGCTTACTATTTCCATTTACTAAAATAAAAAGAGGGAATGTTTAGCATCCCCTCTTTCAAATTTCATTAAAAAAAATAATTAATGATGAGCATGCACTTTTTCCTCTTCTTTCAAAGGCTCAGTTTGAGGAACAAAATCTTCTTCCCGATCAGGCAAACTGTAATCATAAGGCCAACGATGTACTTCCGGAATAGCACCAGGCCAGTTACCATGAATATGTTCAACCGGGGTTGTCCACTCCAGAGTTGTAGAATTCCAAGGATTTTGTGGAGCTTTAGGACCTTTAATTGCACTGTAAATGAAGTTGAAAACAAAGATAAACTGAGCCAATCCACCAATGATGGCAAAGATGGAAATTAGAGTATTCAAATCAGCAAATCCATTGAAAATTTCAAAGGCGGTGTAGTTGTAATAACGACGAGGAACACCAGCTAATCCTAAGTAATGCATGGGGAAGAATACTCCGTAAGCAGAAATCAGAGTCAACCAAAAATGTGCGTACCCCAATTTATTATTCATCATGCGTCCAAAAAGTTTGGGGAACCAATGATATACTCCTGCAAATGTACCAAACATAGATGCCACGCCCATTACAATGTGGAAATGAGCAACCACAAAGTATGTATTGTGAAGGTTCACATCGAGTGCAGAATCCGCTAAGATAATACCGGTAAGACCACCAGTGATAAACAGCGAAACCACTCCAATTGCAAACATCATTCCTGGTGTAAAGCGAATATTACCTTTCCACAAAGTTGTTATATAGTTAAATGCTTTTATAGCAGAAGGAATAGCAATTAAAAGGGTTGTAAAAGTAAATACAGAACCTAGGAACGGATTCATTCCAGTAATATACATGTGGTGCCCCCATACAATGAATGAAAGGAAAGCAATGGCCAACATCGAAGCAATCATGGCACGATAACCGAAAATTGGTTTGCGTGCATTTACTGCAATTACTTCAGAGGTAATGCCCAATGAAGGCACAAGAATAATATATACTTCCGGGTGTCCTAAAAACCAAAATAAGTGTTGATACAAAATTGGGCTACCCCCTGTTTGCTCTAATGCCTGGCCTCCAATGAAAATATCGGACAAATAGAAACTAGTACCAAAACTTCTGTCAAAAATCAATAACAAAGCAGCTGCTAATAATACCGGGAAAGATAAAAGACCCAAAATAGCAGTAATTAAAAAGGCCCACACCGTTAATGGTAGCCTAGTCATTGACATTCCTTTAGTTCTCAAATTCACAACAGTAGTAATGTAATTTAATCCTCCCATTAACACGGAAACAATGAATAAAGCAATACTTAGTAACCATAGTGTCATTCCCAGTCCAGAGCCTTGAGATGCTTGAGGCAGTGCACTCAAAGGAGGATACACCACCCAGCCACTAGCTGCAGGTCCAGTTTCTACAAATAAAGAAATCATCATAATCAGACTGGAAAGGAAGAAAAACCAGTAAGACAACATGTTTAGGAATGGCGATGCCATATCACGGGCACCAATCTGTAATGGAATAAGTAAGTTACTGAAAGTACCACTTAATCCGGCGGTAAGTACCATGAAAACAAGAATGGTTCCATGAATAGTAACAGCCGCTAAGTAAAAGTTCGGATCTAAAATTCCACCTTTTGCCCATTTTCCTAAAAATGTTTCTAGTATAGGCATGGGTTGATTGGGCCACCCTAGTTGTAAACGGAAAAACAAACTAAGAGACATCCCTACCAATCCCATGAAAATTCCTGTAATCAGGAATTGTTTGGCAATCATTTTATGATCCATGCTAAAGATATACTTCGAAATGAAGCTTTCTTTATGATGACCATGGGCATCGTGATGTGCATGAGCATGAGCTGCTACTTGGGCTTCAGCATGTGTTGAATGAATTTCGCTCATAATAGTTAATTTTATAGTATATTTTAATATTATAAATGTATTTTCATGGCTGTTTGTTTAGTACTATCTGCAGAAATTTGTTCTGTGGAAGGAACTTCAGACACAGTACCTTGTTTTTCAGCAATCTGTTCTCCAACAGTTTTCTTACTGTTTAACCATTTAGTAAAATCTTCTTCTGTAACGATAACAATAGGCAATTGCATATTATAGTGAGCAGAACCACAAATATTATTGCAAAATAACAAATAATTAAAGTTTGGATTACCCAATTTGGCCTGCATTTCAGCAGTGGTAATGGTAGGTGTGAAGGTAAATCCCGTTTTTACACCAGGTACACAATACATGTGAACACGAAAATGTGGCATGTAAGCACTGTGAATTACATCTTGACTACGCAAGTGAAGCTCAATAGTTTTATTTACAGGAAGATATATTGTATCTTGAAATACAATGTCATCATAAGCAGTTTGGTATGGTTGTTCAGTTGATTTCTTTTTAAACTCCATTACCAATTGCAACTGACGCTTTAATCTTCTGTACGCTGTCTTTAATTCAGCCAATTTTTCCTTATTAGGAAATTTTTCATTCATTTCTGTTTCCAAACGTGCTTTTTCTTTATTTAAAGCATCCAATTGCTCATCAACTAATTCAGGAGTGATAAGACCCAAGGTATTTGTACCCGAAATCATTGTATAATTGGCATCTCCCAACAACTTGTCTTTACCGGCAAAGCGAACAGTCCAATCGAATTGGCGAGCATATAATTCAAAAACTACTTTATCCACATCTTCACTTTTTCTTGTAGTTTGATTCCAAACTATTAATCCTTTTAAAATCAAAACTGACAGTACTACGGCTGGTATAATGGTCCATACCATTTCTAAGGTATTATTATGTGCATAATGATATGCCTTTCTGTTTTTGTTATATCTATAACGATATGCAAACCACAAAAGAAGGGTTTGAGTAATAAAAAAGGCAAGTGTAATAATAATTAAATTTAATTCAAGTAATGATTCTACTTCTTTGCCATGAATACTGGCTGCCGGAGGAAGTAAATATTTGTAATTATAATATTTATTAGTGAAATAAATAAACATGGAGAATAAACCCACCATGGAAAGCAAAAACATAAGAGCCGTAATATTATTTTCGCTTTCAGATATATCATAGGGTTTACGACCTCTTAAAATAGAGGTAAATTCAAACACTTTAAGCAAGCGGGCTGCTGTAATAATGGTAAGTATAATTACCGCTGCAAGTAAGATATTCATCAACATATCACCTGTATTTTAATTTCTTGTTATGTACTTATTTAAATATGATGTTGTTTACTTTCATTGAGGAATGGGTGATTCTTAGGTACCAAAGCATGCTTGCTCAATGTACCAAGCACAACGAACAGGAACAAACCTAAAAATCCTAATACCATTCCAATTTCAGTAAAGCCAATGTTCCACTTATCTTTTACCGTTCCAGGCATAATGATTTGGAACAAATCAAGATAATGTCCAACCAACAATATTGCTCCTACAATGGTAAGCAACCAAGGTGTTCTCTTAGCATCACGATGCATTAAAATAAGCAGCGGGAAAGCAAAATTGATAGCCAACATCGGAATTACAATATACTTATAATCAGTATTGAAACGCTCTAGAAAATAGTTAATTTCTTCAGGAATATTAGAGTACCAAATCAACATATATTGCGAAAACCATAAATAAGTCCAAAAAATGCTGAAAGCAAACATAAATTTAGCTAAATCATGTATATGATTTTCATTTATCCATTCCATTAAACCTTGACGCTTTATATGTAACAAAATCAATAACATCATGATAATACCGCTAACAAACAATCCAGCAAAAATATACCAACCGAAAAGGGTAGAATACCAGTGTACATCAATTGACATCAACCAATCCCAAGCAGACATAGAAGATGTTACTGCGAAGAACACCAAAAATGTAGCACCCCAAACTAACCCTTTTTTGTGCATTTCCAAACCAGGCGTTGCGTCTTCTTTTAGAGAAATTTTTCGAAACTGCATAGCCAAGAAAAGCCAACCTGCCAAATAAACAACAGTACGAATTGCATAGAACGTATTGGATAGATAAACTTTCTTTCCACTGTTCAGATACACTTCATCAGTTTCCTGAAAATGATGATCCATCCAGTGCCAAATATCATGCACTCCTAACAAGCCAGTAATTACTAAGGCAAACATAACGATGGCACCAATTGGCAAATAAGCACTCATGGCTTCCGGAATTCGTTTAAAACCGCTATGCCAACCGGCTTCACCCACATAATTTACGGCAATAAAGAAAGTTCCTGCCAGGGCAATTGCCATGTAGAAAAATCCGTTTAGAAGCAGGTTTGCCCATACCCTCTCTGGGGTAACGACAAAACCATACACAATTGATGCAAGCCCGATGCCCATCAGGGCCAAGGTTAACATTTTGGTCTTTCCGGCAAACGTATAATTCATCGTTCTAAAGTCTTTTCTGATTAATATCCTATTGAAAGTTATTTTAGCTTATAGTGAGCTTATTTTTTTTGTAATTCCTGAACATAAAAAACAATTTGCCAACGCTCATAGGCTGAAAGCTGAGAAGCGTAAGGCCCCATATTCCCTTTACCGTACTGCATGGCATGAAAAATTTGTCCTTCTGTAATATTTTTCAGTTGATCAGAATTATAAGCTGGTGGCTGTAATCCATAATTTTCTTTTGCTAGCAGTACTTTTACTACGGAGCCATCCCCTTGTCCTTCTTTTCCATGACAAGCAATACAATATACTTCATATAATCGCTTACCTTCTGATAAGTTATATTCAGTAGGCTCTAACGGATTTTTCAAAAAAACAATGGCAGAATCACGACCTGATGGTGCATTGGAATATGGATATGGTATAAAGTTGATCATTTTACTACGATCAAAGGAGTGAGCTATGGTTCCCGGTACTGGATCCTGATTGGTTTTACCATCAGCAAAATTAGGATTTTTCTCTCCGGGTTTATAAGCTGGTGAATAATACATATCCGGCATGTACTCAAAACCGGGGCTATTTTTATCCTTAAAGCAGGAAGTAAACACCATGCTTACTGCGGCTATTCCAAGCAAGATATTTCTGTTAATCTTTTTCATCTGGTTTGAATCAATACGATGGTTTAATCTTTATATTTCAGTTCAGAATCATTCACTTCAGCAGCCTTGGTTTCTCTTACCAGGTTTTTAAGCTCTTCCTCAGACAATTTATTATCGTCAAGCACAATTTCCATTACAAACTTATCGTCTGTAGAACGAGGATCGGGATTCATGGCTTTAAAACCCGGGAAAAGACGTGAACGAATAAGAAAAGTAAAGTTCATCAAGTGGGCAGCAACAAGCACGGTAATTTCAAAGGTTACCGGAACAAACGCTGGCAAGTTTTGACTCAAAGAAAAACTGGGCTTACCTCCAATATTCATCGGCCAGTCTTTAATATTCATATACCAAATCATCAATAATGCCAGTGAAGTTCCAGTCAATCCGTAGAAAAAAGCCACCGTTGAGATACGGGTGGGTTTTATTCCAAGTACCTTGTCTATGCCGTGAATGGGAAACGGTGAATAAACCTCACGAATTTTAACTCCTTTACTTATGAGATGCTTGGCACCGTAAAGGGTTTCATCCGGATCATTAAATACTGCCAGAATTGTTTTTTTACCCATAGCGCTTATTCAAATAATATGTTCCTTTTTACAGATGTTGATTAATGATGTAATTCTTCACCTACTTTTTCATACTCATGTTCCGTTTTCTTTTTCCATCCATCGCCAGATACTTTCAAAATAGATTTAGTTTCTGCAATAGCAATAACCGGAAATGTTCTGGAAAAGAGCAAGAACAACGAGAAGAAAATACCCAGCGTACCTATGAAAATTCCAATATCTACAAAGGTAGGATAGAACATGGTCCAAGAAGATGGTAAGAAATCACGGTGAAGTGAGGTTACAATAATTACAAAACGCTCAAACCACATACCCACGTTCACTACCAACGATAACAGGAATGTAGCCAATAAGCTACGGCGAATTTTACGGAACCAGAACAATTGCGGGCTGATTACGTTGCAGCTCATCATAATCCAATAAGCCCAAGCATAGGGACCGGTTGCACGGTTTAAGAAAGCATAGTGCTCATATTGTACACCAGAATACCACGCAATTACCAACTCTGTTATGTAAGCAAC
Source organism: uncultured Flavobacteriales bacterium (assembly GCA_937925455.1). Classification (GTDB taxonomy): domain Bacteria; phylum Bacteroidota; class Bacteroidia; order CAIKAF01; family CAIKAF01; genus BA4. The sequence continues at coordinate 6,268 of CALEWF010000276.1, forward strand.
CCCCACAATAGAACCTGTTACCACAATAATTTTATTCATTGATTCTAAGTGGTTAATAGTAATGTATTCTTCCAGATTTAGCACTTTTCTCATAATAATCAGCAGCGTAGCCACCATAGCAAATCCAGAGAAAATAGCACCGGCAACGAAATATGGAGGGAAGATAGTAGTATGCCATCCAGGGATTACTGAAGTGGCAAAGTCCATGGATACGATGGTGTGTACAGATAATACCAACGGGGTAGAAAGACCGGCTAACACCAATGAAACTTCTTCAAATCGCTGCCAGGTTTTTACATTTCCGCTCCAACCCAAGCTCACTACACTGTATATTTTTTTCATGAATGGAATGATCTGACGGTCACGAACAGTGGCAAAGTCTGGAATCAAACCAATATACCAGAAACCAAGTGATACAGAAAAATACGTTGAGATAGCAAAAAGGTCCCAAAGAAGGGGTGAATTAAAGTTTACCCACAATGAACCAAATTGGTTAGGTACAGGGAAAAACCAATAAACCACCCAAACGCGTCCCACGTGAATACCTGGGAACATGGCAGCACAAATTACCGCAAAAATGGTCATCGCTTCAGCGGATCGGTTGATAGCCATTCTCCACTTTTGGCGAAACAACAAAAGAATAGCAGAGATTAACGTACCCGCGTGACCAATACCTACCCACCATACGAAGTTGGTGATGTCCCATGCCCAACCTACGGTTTTATTCAACCCCCATACACCGATCCCGGTACCGAATGTATAGGCAATAAGGCCCAGTCCCCACAATGCACACATGGCGGCCACGGTGAATACCAAATACCAAAGTTTATTGGCACGGCCTTCAATAGGCTTACAAATGTCCTCCGTAATCTGATGATAATCTTTATTACCCAGAATTAACGGCTCCCTGATTGGTGATTCAATATGCATAGGTTATTTTACTTATTGTTAAAACTTAAATTTATTTTTTAATGACCTGCATGTTCATCTTTATGCGCCTCATGAACGCCATGTCCAGCATCATGATGCTCTTCAGCATGACCATATTCTTCTTCTACATTTCTAACTTTGGTTTGATAGATAACATTAGGCTTAATACCAATTTCTTCCAGCAAGTGATAAGCTCTCGGATTTTTCTCCAACTTGGCAATCATGCTTTCGCTGTCGTTATAATCCCCAAAGATAATGGCGTTGGTAGGACAAGCTTCTGCACAAGCTGTTTTAATTTCCTGATCCTTCACCATACGGCTTTGTTTTTTAGCTTCTAGTTTTCCAGCCTGAATTCGCTGTACACACATGGAGCATTTTTCCATGACCCCGCGTGCCCGAACGGTAACATCCGGATTGAGCACCAACTTACCCAAATCGTCGTTCATGTAGTAGTCAAACTTCTTGTTCTCAGCATACTGAAACCAGTTGAACCGACGCACTTTGTATGGACAGTTGTTTGCACAATAACGAGTACCTACACAGCGGTTATAAGTCATTTGATTCAAACCCTCAGAACTATGTGTTGTAGCTAATACCGGGCAAACTGTTTCGCAAGGAGCATGATTACAATGCTGACACATTACCGGCTGAAATACCACCTTTGGATTGCGAGATGGAATTTCCTTGCTTCGATAATTATCGTTTCCTTTTTCATAACGTGTAGAAGGATCTGCATCCGAAGTGTAATAGCGGTCTATACGCAACCAATGCATATCGCGTGAACGACGAATTTCATCTTTTCCTACTACCGGCACATTATTTTCTATATGACAAGCCACCACACATGCACCGCATCCTGTACATGTATTCAGGTCTATAGAAAGCCCCCAACGGTGGTTAATCATCTTGAAATCTTTCCAATAATCAATTTTACTTACTGGTGCTTCGTGGCCATCTATGGTAAGGTCTTTTACATTGGTATGCATTAATTTATCCGGATTGCCCGATTTTGGATTCCGGAGGTATTCTTTTAACGAAGTTTCTTTTACAATATCACGACCCATCATGGTATGGTGTGTCTGCGTACCTGCTAATTGGTATTTTCTTCCAGCAGGTTCAACAGTGGCATTATATACTGATGTAGTAAAGTAATTATCTACAAACGACAAGAAAGGAAACGCATTTACCCCAATCACATCGTTTTTCTTTCCAAACTTACGACCATAACCCAAAGCAATACCAATAGTGCCTGGTGTTTGACCTGGCTGAGCCAAGACGGGCAATTCCAATGTTTTACCATTGGCTGTAACTTTGGCTACATGTGCCCACTGATTTTGGCCCATTAGTTTGTTAAATTTAAACTCCGGCTTATCCATGTCTTCCGGAGCCATGGTAATATAATTATCCCAAGTTACCCGTGTTATAGGATCGGGAAACTCCTGAAGAATAGGATTGGCAGCCTGATTTCCGGTTCCAATACCAACTTTTTCATACAATACCACTTCCCAACCGGTTGATGCAGCAGCTGCTTTAACTAATGCAGAAGCAGCCTCTGCAACATTGGCAGTTGAAACAACATCATTGGTAACTTCAGCGGCAATATTTGTTTGATAGACCCCATCGTGAAGACTTGTGTTCCAAAATTCATCAAACAACAGTTTGCCTGAAGAAGCAAATAATGTACTTTTCCATTTATTCTTGATGAAATCGCGATAAAAAGTACTATTTTTATCAGAACGATTGGCTTTACCCGCCCAAACTAACAACGATTCCTGTGCAGCACGGGTATCGAAAAGCGGATGAATGGTGGGTTGCTGTAAGCTATAATGCCCCTTAACAGGATTATAATCATTCCAAGCTTCTAAGTAATGATGATCCGGGCAGAGATATTGAGTTTCCGTTTCTTCTACCCTATCCGCAAAAGAAACAGAAAGAGCTGCTGTTTTCAACGCTTCGTTAAACTCTGCACCGTTAGGTAATGAATATGCCGGATTAACGCCATATAAAATAACAGCATTATCCTTTAAATTTTTAGCCAATTGGGCCACTGCTTGGTCATTTCCCTGATACAGGTAAACTTCCGTGTTCAAATCAATCGTATGTCCGTAACTACCAAGCAAAACATTAATTTCATTAGTTACCACCTGGGCATTTACATCATTCAATCCGCATACCACCAACGCATGACCTCTATTATTCCATAAATAATCCCCACAAGTTTTTATTTCTGATTCAAATGATATGCTTGTATTGGCGGCTGCTGATTTTCCTGCTTTTGCAGCCAAATAATTATACAATGCTACCAACCCAGCGCCAATTTCAGATTGTTTGATCATGATGCGGTAATCCGCATTGGAACCAGCTAATGACATAATTGCCTCGAACTGGAAGTGACGAGACATGTTTTTATTTTCCGGACGGCGAGTTTCTGCATATTGTTTTTCATAAACACCACTCATTAACCATCCATTTAGAAAATCAGCCCCAAATGATGCAATAGCATATGCCTTATCAAAACGATAGGTAGGAATTACCGCCTTTCCATAGCAACGTTGATTGGCTTCGCGAATGGCACTGTAAGACACAGCATCATACTGAATGTGCTCAACATTACCAAACGCAGCTTTGAATTCATTGATAGCTGCAGCAGTAGAGGGACTGATGATAGTATTAGTAACCAAATAGGTTTTTCCACCTTTGGCAGCCACCTCACGAAGTTTTGAAGTAATTTCTTCGTCAGCTTGTTTCCAAGAAATCGGGGCACCCTCTTTCATGGCAGACTTGGCACGCTTGCTGTCATATAATGACAATACTGAAGCTTGAACACGAGCATTGGCAGTACCAGAAGTTACGCCTGACAATCTATTACCATCCACTTTTATCGGGCGTCCTTCACGGGTTATTACCATGATGCTATAATAGTCACTACCATCGTAGTAAGAAGACGCATAGTAATTGGGAACACCTGGTGTAATCGTTTCCGGCTTTATTACGTACGGAATGGCTTTTTTAATGGGAGTTTCGCAAGCTGCAAGAGTTGCAGCAGTCATACTGAATCCTAAGAATTTCAAAAAATCACGACGATTGGTCTTCGTATCTGCAATCTTTTCTTCACCCAGAAATTCATGGATCGGAAGATCTTCTGCAAACTCATTATCCCTGTTTTTGATGAACTGAGGATCGTTTTCCAGTTCTTCGTAACCTTTCCAGTATATTTTATTCTTACTCATAGGTATTTATATCCGTTATGGAAATGAATTTTAAATTAATAGTGACATTTTGAACACTCCAAACCACCAATCTTTTCTACAGTAAAGGCTTGCCCTTTACGCATTTCGTATTCGCCATAATGCTCTTTGTAGTAGTTATGAAGACGCTCATAATATCCATTGTCGGCATATTGCACTTCGGTTTGGCGATGACAATTGATACACCATCCCATAGTAAGCGGAGAATATTGATAAACTTTTTCCATTTCTTCTACTTTACCATGACATGTAGCACATTCCACCTTCCCCACCACAACGTGTTGTTGGTGGCTAAAGAATGCATGGTCTGGAAGATTATGAATTTGTACCCACTGAACTGGCTTTTGAATTTGTTTTTCTACCTCTTCAAAAGCACCTTTGGTATCGCTTAACCACTCTGCAAACACTTTCTTCACCTCTTCATTATTCATGTTTTGATAATCACGGAAGTATTCTTTTTTAATAGGATTCCATCCAATTGCTGCATATATTTTTGAAATTTCTTTTTTGCCATACTGAGGACCAACTTCTACTGCCTTATGACAGTTCATACAAACGTTGCTGGAAGGAATGTTTGCATGTTTACTCTTTTCGGCTGTACTATGACAATAAGTACATTCAATTTTATTTTGTCCCACATGTAGTTTATGTGAAAAAGCAATGGGCTGATCTGGCATATATCCGGTAACATTGCCATTCTTATCTTTAAATCCACCATACCCACCGATGTTATTGAGTGCCCAAAAACCCTTTAAGAGTAACCAACACAAGATTACAAATGCAACTGTAAATGAAATTTTCTTATGGGTTACAATCCAACTCCAAAGATTGTTGAAGAAGTCAAAAGGCTTAGATTCTGGCAATTTTTCTAACCCTTCTTTTTCTCGCAGCAAATTTTCCATGGCGCGGGATACGCTACGCAAAGCTGCAGAAAGAATCAACAACACAAACGCCAACCCAACAAGTAGATACGTGATTTGAGTTGAAGACATTCCACCATTACCTCCTTTTGCATCAGCGCTAGGACTAGTAGCTATTGCAGCATTGTCTTTTTTCTCTTCAGCAGGAGGGTTATCAATGTAGGCTAAAATATCTTGAATATCTTGGTCTGACAAATTAGTAAATGCAGGCATTTGCTGGCCACCATACTCTTTGTACAAGTCATTGGCATACTTGTCACCAGTTTTCAAAAATTCTGCTGAATTTTTAATCCATGCTATTAATTTGGATTCATCGGGCCAGCGGCTACGAACTCCAGCTAAACCGGGACCAATCATTTTTTGGTCTGTAGCAAAGTGACAGCGGGCACAATTGGTTTTAAACAACGTCTTCCCTTTCACATTATCGCCGGCAGCATACATCTGCCCAAACAGGGATGCCGCAAATATGAAAATTAAGGCTAATGCTTTCATCGAGTGGGTTTTTATAGTTTTGATATTCATCATAATCGCTTGTATTAAGCTCCGCATAGAAATATATTTGTTAAGAATTGTCAAATGATTCAAGCCGCAAAATTACATTTTTCAAACACTTTTGTATCGAATACCTATGAAAAAACAACATTTTTTGTTATTTAAAATAATTCTAAATAAGTCGCTCGATTAAAAACTTATTAACAGTATTCATCAAAAATAATTACATGAATTAAACAATCCTTATCTAATAAAGTTTAAGTTGTGCGATACAACCTTATATTTGCTTCCAGTTAAACTATTACACATGAAGAGAAAAACTACCTTATTTGTTTTAATCCTAACTCTATTTTTAGTAAATGTCCGTGCGGATGAAGGCATGTGGCTGCCATATCACATTTCAAAGGTAATGGCCAACATGCAGGCATTAGGCTGTAAACTGGCTGCAGAACAAATATATGATGCAGAGAAGCCCTCCGTTAAAGATGCCATTGTACATTTTGGAGGATTTTGCACCGGTGAAATTGTTAGTAATCAAGGGTTGGTATTTACCAATCACCATTGTGGATATGATGCTATTTCCAGTTTGAGTACCAAAGAAAACAACTATTTAGACAATGGATTTTGGGCAAAAGATTTTAAAGACGAAATCCCAGCTCCGGGACTTTCCGTTTCTATTCTGGTTTATATGAAAGATGTTACTGATCGGGTTCTAAATGCTACCGATCGAGCTGCCGAAATCAAAAAAATCAAAGAAGAAGCTATTGTCGGAAATCATTATCGGGCAGATGTAAAATCATATTTCTATGGGAATGAATATTACCTATTGGTATATGAAACATTTAAAGATATTCGATTGGTAGGCACGCCGCCCCAAAATATCGGTAAGTTTGGAGGTGACACAGACAACTGGATGTGGCCACGCCATACCGGAGATTTCAGCATATTTAGAATTTATGCCTCACCGGATAATAAACCAGCCGAATATAGTGTCAATAATGTTCCATATAAGCCGAAGCACTATTTACCCATCAACTTAAAAGGTATTCAGGAAAATGATTTTGCCATGATTATGGGATTTCCGGGTCGAACAACCCGTTACTTAACCCAAGCCGGCGTAAAAAATGTTGCCTTTAACCGATACCCCGAAAGAGCAAAAATTTTAAAAGAAAAATTAGCTCAATGGTGGAGTGAAATGGAAAAAGATGTAAACGTAAGACTTCTTCTTTCGGGCGACTATGCTTCACTGGCTAACAGCCAAAAATATTATGAAGGAGTTATGAATGCCCTGAAAAAATCACCCTGTTTTGATATAAAAAGTAACCTGGAAAAAGATTTTACCGCTTGGGTAAATTCAGACAATCAACGCAAATCAATATATGGAAATGTTATACAAGGATTGGAAGACCTCTATAATCAAAACAAAGAACTCACTAAAGTTGCACAGTATCTTGCTTTTGCATACAGCGGAGTACATATTGCACAAATGGGCGAAAACATGGTTGCACTGCGCGATATATTAAGCCAAAAAACTGTTGATCAAAACAAGCTTAAAGAAACGCAGGATGCCATACGCAAACAAATGGATTCGTACTTTGGATCATTTGTAAAAATGGCCGATCAAAAAACATTTGCCAGCATGCTTCGATTAGTAAGCCAAAACCTTGACAGCAAATACTGGGTAAGTGCTATGACCAGCAAAGAAATGGCAAATCTAAAACCAACCAACGGTGATAAATTTGATGTGTATGCTACATTGGTCTATAACAGCTCCATTCTTACAGATAAAGAAAAAATGAGTAAATTCATCGAAAAGCCATCACTATCGGTTTTAAATAAAGACCTAGGAATTAAATATGCCATGGATGTAACCAATATGTTCTCACAATACTTAGGTGCACTAATGACAATGAATGCTAAAGAAGATGAATTGATGAAAATTTATGTAAAAGGGCTTCGTGAATTTAAGAGTGACAAATTCTTTTACCCGGATGCCAATTCTACGTTACGAGTTACTTATGGTCAGATTAAATCATACATTCCTAGAGATGGTGTTCTCTATAACTGGTACACTACGCATCGCGGAATATTAGAAAAAGAAATTCCCGGTGATCCGGAATTCGATGTGTTTCCTGATTTTAGCAATTCATTACGCAAAGGTAATTTTGGGAAATATGCTGATAAAAATGGTGACTTGCCTGTTGCCTTTATCTGCAATTTGGATATTACCGGTGGAAACTCAGGAAGCCCAGTTATTAATGGAAATGGTGAGTTAATTGGGATAGCCTTTGATGGGGTTTGGGAAGGAATGGTGGGAGATTTATATTGGGAGCCCCAAAAAAACCGAACCATTGCCGTAGATATCCGCTACGTAATGTATGTGATTGAACAAAATTCTGGCACTCAGAGAATTTTCAACGAAGTAAAAGTGATTCTATAATTCCTAAATTGTTACTAGAATTTTCTAATAACGCTAATTTATAGGGGGGCGGCCGCGTGTTTCTCCGCCATGTAGGGGCGGATTCACTCGCTGTCCCGTCTGCTGCGGATGGCAGTGGAAAGCCCGCAGGGGCGAAGCCCACAGTGCACGGGTTAGCGGGGCTGAGGGCACGAAGACACCGCTACCCCGATGCAATGTGTGGCTGAGACCCGAGGACTTGGAACGAACAGCCGCTTAAAGCAGCCTAATATCAACACGCTATTGACAATTTGGGGGTTATTTTTTTGGAACAGCTAATACAAAGTCGGCTGGAGAAACAATACTAAAAAACACCTGATGTATTAAAAACGAAAAGGGGCATTTAGCCCCTTTTTTTATAGTAATAAAAAATTAGTTTTTTTATCGGTCGAAAAATTCTATGATTTTTTCTAACTGCTCCTCGTTATCAAATTCTATGGTAATTCTTCCTTTTCCGTCTTTGGTCTGCTGAATTTGAATGGGGCGATTTAGAACGGCCGATAACTTATCGCCATACAACTTAAAGGTACGGGTACGTTCCGGATCTTGGTCAATTGTTTTAGTTTGTGATTTATTAGTTACTGACGAATTTTCAGTTTTTGATTCATTCTTTTTACGTACTAATTCTTCAACTTCTCTTACACTCAGCTCATCTTGAATAATTTTATGATAAATCTCCAATTGTTTTTTTTCATCACCGGCGTTAATCAATGCCCGGGCATGCCCCATGGTAATTTTACCTTGTTTGATGCCCTGTTGAATTTCGGCGGGTAACTTTAATAAACGCAGGTAGTTAGTAATGGTAGAACGCTTCTTGGCAACGCGATTACTGAGTTGTTCCTGCGTAAGGTTACATTCATCAATAAGGCGCTGGTAACTAAACGCCACTTCAATGGCATTCAGGTCTTCACGCTGAATGTTTTCAATGAGGGCCATTTCGAGCATGGTTTGGTCATCAGCAGTGCGTATGTAGGCAGGGATTTCAGTCAATCCTGCCATCTGCGAAGCGCGAAAACGCCGTTCACCAGAGATAAGCTGGTATTGTTGATCACCAAGTTTTCTAAGAGTAACCGGCTGAATAATTCCATGCACTTTGATTGATTCAGCCAATTCTTCCAGGGCTTCCTGTTCAAATTCTGTTCTTGGCTGGTATGGATTAGCAACAATCCATTTCACATTAATCATAGCCACTCCGGCTTCAGAACGGGTAGAAGGATTTGCAATCACCTGTTCATCGGTTGAGCCACCTGATAATAAAGCACTCAACCCTTTTCCCAAAGCTTGTTTACGATTACTTGTCATGGTCTTCCAGATTCACTAATTTTTTAGATGCATCTATGCGTGTCATATTATTTTTCTGCAGCACTTCGCGGGCCAGGTCTAAATAACTTTGTGCCCCTTTCGACTCTGCATCATACATTATCACTGATTCGCCAAAACTGGGCGCTTCTCCCAAGGTAGTATTACGGGAGATGATGGTTTCAAAAACCATATCTTGAAAATGTGTGCGTACATCTTCCACTACCTGATTTGACAAACGGAGGCGTTTGTCGTACATGGTAAGTAAGATGCCTTCAATTTCCAATTCAGGATTCAACCTGGTTTGAACAATTTTAATGGTATTGAGCAATTTACCTAAACCTTCAAGGGCAAAATATTCGCATTGCACTGGAATAATTACCGAGTCGGAAGCAGCCAGTGCATTTACAGTAATCAAACCCAACGAAGGCGAACAATCAATAATGATAAAATCATAATCATCCTTGATTTTATCCAGCACCACCTTCATCATTTTTTCACGGTTAGGCATGTTGATTAATTCAATTTCTGCCCCCACCAAATCAATGTGTGCCGGAATAATATCCAGGTTGGGAGTTTTGGTTTGAAGGATGATATCTTTAGGGTTTACTTCATTTAAGATGCATTCGTAGATACTAGTCTTAATGGTTTTTTGATCAAACCCCACCCCTGATGTGGCATTGGCCTGCGGATCGGCATCAATAATCAGCGTTTTGTATTCCAGCACAGCCAGTCCGGCTGAAAGGTTAATGGCGGTGGTTGTTTTGCCTACCCCCCCTTTTTGGTTTGCAATTGAAATAATTTTTCCCATTTTCTACATTCAATAATTATTTATGGCCAAATTTGAACTAAATTTGAATGACCTTGTTTTTGTGTCTCAAAGGTACTATAACAAAAGCGGAGTGCAGGATAATACACCTTTCTATTTTTTAACACCACGTTAGTTTGAATTAACAAAAATCATGATTACTATAATCTCTGGAACGCATCGAAAAGATAACTTAACTATCAGGTTTTCTGAATATTACTTCAACTCAATTAAAGATAAAGGTGAAGAAGTTCGGCTTTTAGACCTCAGAACCCTTCCAAGTGGCTTCTTTTTAGATAATTCCATTTTTGGAGCAGCTTCTGAGGAAGTTGATAAGCTGTTGAAAACATACTTCGTTTCAGCTGACAAATTCATATTTATTCTGCCGGAATATAACGGTAGTTTTCCGGGAATTGTAAAAATGCTGATTGACTCGATTGAACCTGCAGTATTCAAAGAAAAAAAAGCTGCACTTGTAGGAATATCGAGTGGTAGAGCCGGTAATTTAAGAGGCATGGAACATTTTACGGGCATACTACATTACTTAGATGTACATGTATTACCCTACAAACTACCTATATCGAGAATTTCCACCCTGATGGATGAAAATAAAACCATTGTAGATGCTGAAACCCTTCGGGTGATGGAACTTCAGATTGAAAAGTTCATTCGCTACTGATTCGCTTTTTATCCTTACATTAGGCTATATGTTCTTTAACTGTTTTTTATTAAATTGCATAAACAATAACATGGAATTTATATGGATGAACTTCACAATTTACTTCAATGGCATAGCTTGGGAGTAATCTTACTTATTGTTTTAGCTGTTTTATTTATTCAATCGGGCTTAGATAAAGTAACTGATTATCATGGTAACCTTGAATGGCTAAAAGGACATTTTTCTAAGTCAATATTTAAAAATATTGTGCCTCTTTTACTCATCATCATTACCATTCTGGAAGTAGCCAGCGGCTTGCTATGTTTGGGAGGGGGGCTAATGCTTTTAGCCGGAAACGGTCCTGATGTCGGTAAATTTGGAGCAATGCTCTGCCTGATTTCTCTTGCCTGTTTATTTTTAGGACAACGAGTAGCCAAAGATTATGCCGGAGCAGCATCGCTTGTACCCTATATTTTATTAGCAGCCTCAACATTTGCTGTATTACAACTTATTTCATAACTATAAAAATATAAGTAATAAGTAAATAGAATGAGAAAAAAATGGATTCTTTTGTTAGCATTCATCCTCTTTAATAGCTGGATTTATGCACAAACTTCAACCCCGGATGCTAAGCAAGGAAATAACATATATGCCTTGCTTACCCCCATTGCCATTTTTTTTGTTTTAATTGAAATTGGAGTAGAATTAGTAAAGAAAAAAGGAAGAATCTCGTTTCAGGAAGCTGTAGCCAACATGGGAACAGCATTAGGAAATCAAACAGTAAATGTGCTGGTAGCTGCCGGAGTGTATGTTACCTATGGGTATTTGTGGAATCATTACAGACTGTTTACAATTCCACTGAATTGGATAAATGGGATGATTTTGTTGCTTTCTATGGATTTTATTTTTTACTGGGTACATCGTTGGGGGCATAAAATCAACATCCTATGGGCTGCTCATTCGCCACATCACAGTGCAGAAGAAATGAACTTTTTTGTAGCCTTACGAGCCAGTGTAACCCAGCGATTGGTGTCATTTCTGTTTTTTTGGCCGCTAACAATCATTGGGTTTGAACCCATGGATATTTATGTTATGTCAGCACTGCATTTATTCATTTCTTTTTTGCATCATACCGAATACATTGGCAAATTAGGCCCCATCGAATGGATATTCACAACCCCATCGCACCATCGGGTGCATCATGGAATGAATTTTAGATACCTGGATAAAAACTATGGCGAATTTCTGATTATTTGGGACCGCTTATTTGGAAGTTTTGCTGAAGAAAAAGAAAAAATTGTTTACGGGATGTATCATGGGCCAAATACATGGAATCCTATCATCATCAATTTTCATTACTACATTTTACTATGGAAAGATGCGGTGGCTGCCCCTTACTGGTGGGACAAAATTCGTATATGGTTTATGCCAACCGGATGGAGACCACGAGGATTGCCGAAAAAAGAACTTCAGGAAATAAATGCGGAAAATCAAGTACGATTTGTTACGCCCATGTATCAAGGAGCTAAGCCTTATTTAATCTTACAGGTAATATTTGGATTGTACTTTGTACTGCTAATTATACAAGAAAACACACCTTGGAATATCGCCGAACGTTGGGTGGGTGCCGGTTTACTCTGGTGGATGATAATCAATTGGGCCGGTATTATGGAACATAAAAAATGGGTATTAAGTTCTGAAACCTTACGTATTTTAATTACTTCTGTGTTATTTATTCATTTTCAGGAATGGGGTATCATCAGCGTTCAAGGGTTATTATCCATTACCTTTTTTGCTTCATGTTTAGGTTGGACACTTTATTTTTTCAGGCCGAATGCACCAGCAGTGGTCCCTAAAATTATACATACATGAAAATAACCATCAGTATCATTGTTTGCCTTCTCATCGGTTATGCCGGCGGTTTTGCCACTGCATCTTCATTGAGCGATTGGTATATCGCCCTGAATAAACCGGTTTTCAATCCCCCCAACTGGGTTTTTGGCCCCGTATGGACTGTTTTATACATCCTTATGGGTATCGCCTTGGGAATGATATGGCAACAACAACCTTCTGGTTATCGAAACATAGCTATGGTGGTATTTGCCATACAACTGGTATTAAATTTTGGATGGTCTTTTTTATTCTTTTATTTTAAAAATTTGTTGGGGGCTTTTATTGAAATAGTGATATTGTGGATTTTTATTGCCGCTTGTATTGGATTATTTTATAAACTTAAACCAGTAGCAGCCTATCTGCTCATTCCTTACATTCTCTGGGTTACTTTTGCATCCATACTTAATTTTTCAATATATTGGCTAAATAGAACTTAAATTCTCAACAGTAATGAAAATAAAATTCCTTTTTTTATTGTTAATTACTGGTTTTCTTGCATTAAAAAGCCATGCACAAGTACCCCCTTTTTATGAACTGTTAGCACGTATTGATAAGCATTTTACCGGTGGGATAGAAGGATGGGAAAACTATTGTAAAAAAAATCTGAATATCACCAAAGAAATTCTTGAAAATAAAGAATCTGGCGTAGTAGTTATTTCATTTTTACTGGATAAAAATGGAAA
>CALEWF010000277.1 GCA_937925455.1 uncultured Flavobacteriales bacterium
GAAATGAAAATGAATTTGCATTATATCCGGTTTTCTATTGCATAATTTGGGTTTAATCATGCACCTAAATAGGTGAAAAAAAACGAGCCCTCCTATCTTTCGGAGGGCTTATTTTTAACAGGTTTTTTAACACGTTAATAATTTTACTTGCGGATTTTAGGTATATTTCGACAAAAAAATACAAGTTATGAAATTATTGAAAGAATTTAAAGAATTTGCCATGCGTGGCAACGTGATTGACTTGGCAGTAGGGGTAGTTATTGGTGGTGCATTTGGAAAGATTATTTCATCATTGGTGGATGATATCATCACGCCGGCCATTCTTACCCCAGCCCTCAATGCAGCTGACCTTAGCGATTTAGCACAACTTACCATACCCGGCACTGCTATTAAATACGGCAGTTTTTTATCAAACGTAATAACCTTTATCATCATTGCATTTGCCTTATTTATGGTAATAAAAGCCATCAATGCTGCCATGAAGAAAAAAGCCAAAGAAGCTGCTGCCACTCCGCCTCCGGAGCCAACTGCACAAGAAAAACTCCTAATGGAAATTCGCGATTTATTAAAAAACAAATAATAAAAAGCCTCGGTGAAAGGTTTTTTATTATTCCAACAACTTCATCAAATGCTGAAGTTTTGCTTTTAATTCAGCCACTTCATGTTCTAATTGTGTTACCCGTTCCTCTAATTTAGAACCTGAAACTATCACAGGCATTGATGTATCTTCCCATTGACTTTCATCCACAGGTCCACACAGCAAATGCATGTAGCGTGCTTCTTTTTGGCCAGGTCTGCGTTGGATTTGTACAACCAAAGGCGGGTCCATTTGTATCAATTTTTCTAACGAACGATGTACTGATTCCAAATTTTCAAACTCATACAAGCGTCCGCTGGCTGATTTAATTTCGCCGGGAGTTAACGGACCACGCAGTAAAAGTAAGCACAAGGTGGCTTCTTCGCGTTCATCCAACTGAAAAGCAATGCTTGCATTATGCTTATACTTTAGCACCCGGCTTCCACCCCCAGTAACTGTATTACATAGCCCAGCTTTTTTTAATCCGTCTATTCCGGTTTGAACCGTTAATTCATCATATTGCACCACCGGATTTCTTGATGATTTTTGATTACATCCATTCATAATACTATTCACCGTCATGGGATAATATTCCGGTGTAGCTTTTTCTTTTTCTAACAATACACCCAAAATACGTGCTTCCACAGCATCTAATACCGGCAATGAATTCATAGTAATCTTTTATTTAAGAATTTTGTTCATGAACATTGGTAGGCTTAACGCGGAAAAGAACTGTTGATAATACAGAAAGAATTACATATCCCGCAAAAAAGTAATAACCATTATTGATATCCGCCTTCAAAAACTGATTGCCTTGCGTATAAAGAAACGAAATAAAAATACCTACCACAAATACATCGGCCATGGCAAACTTGCCTATAAATGACACAAAACGATGAAAACCCGGAGCAAATTTCCGTTTTCTAAAGGCAAATAATAAAAACGACAACAAGGTTTTAACTACTGGAGTAAAAACACCAAAAAAGCCAATCAAAAACGCCACAAAATATTGTTTGTTTTTTACTAATTCCTTCATAGCCTCTAAAATGGTATAGGTGATTGATTGGGTAGTTTTTTGTTCAAGGGAACTACCCAACATGCTACCCAAAAATGGGATATCTATAAGTTCAGACAAATTAAAACTAACGGTAAAGGTCATAAAAGGGGTTGTAATCCCTATCACATACAAAACCAGTGACAAGGCAAAAAGTAGCACAGCTGCTATTTGATTGATGTTACTCATAATGTGCGATTTATATTTTTTTGGTTTGTTGCAGCCAATGTACATAAAAAATTGGTTGCATTCCTACATTTTACTACATCAGACAGCAGAAAAATAATAACTTTGCATGAAATTATCAGGCTTAGTAAACACCTATGGACAAATTTTCATATCTCAGCAATGCAACCCCCGAAGCGATTGAAGCCCTCTATCAACAATACCTTCAAGACAATAATTCTGTAGATTATAGTTGGCAAAAGTTTTTTGAAGGATTTGAATTTGCCCGAAAAAATTACGACATCAAACCGGGAGGAGCTGTTCCTCAGGAATTTCTGAAGGAATTTAGGGTAATGGCATTGATACACGGCTATCGCCAGCGAGGCCATTTATTTACTAAAACCAACCCGGTAAGAGAACGCAGGAAGTATTTCCCTACGCTGGATATTGAAAATTTCGGGTTAGATAAATCTGACCTAAATACGGTATTTCAAGCCGGAAATGAAATTGGAATCGGACCTGCTACCTTACAACAAATTATTGACCATCTAAAAGCCATCTATTGCGATCACATTGGTATTGAATTTATGTACATCCGTGATCCGGAAAAAATAGAATGGCTCAAGAAAAAGTTTGATGGATTGGTGAATGAGCCGCCTTTTAGCAAAGAAAAACGCACCCGAATTTTAACCAAGCTTCAGCAGGCAGTAGGGTTTGAAAAATACCTTCATAAAAAATTTGTTGGGCAAAAACGTTTTTCATTAGAAGGAGGCGAGTCGTTGATCCCGGCATTGGATGCCGCCATAACTCACGGATCAGAACTTGGAATTGAAGAATTTGTGATGGGAATGGCACATCGGGGCCGACTAAATGTTTTAGCCAATATTTTTCAAAAACCCTACGAAATAATTTTCAAAGAATTTGAAGGATACGAATATGATGAGGTGCGGTTTGACGGTGATGTAAAATATCATTTAGGATATAACAACCTCATTGAAACTCCGTCAGGTAAAAAAGTAAAACTAAATTTACTTCCCAATCCTTCTCACTTAGAAGCGGTAGATCCGGTATGCGAAGGCTTGACCCGTTCTAAAATTGATCATCATTACAATGAAGATTTCAGCAAAGTTGCTCCTATTTTAATTCATGGAGATGCAGCAATTGCCGGTCAGGGTATTGTTTACGAGGTTATTCAAATGTCAAAGCTGGAAGGCTATCGAACCGGCGGAACCATTCACTTGGTAGTGAACAATCAGGTTGGTTTTACCACCAACTACATAGAAGGCCGAAGCAGTACCTACTGTACAGATATTGCAAAGGTTGTACTTGCACCTGTGTTTCATGTTAATGCCGATGATGTAGAAGCTGTAATAAAAGTAGTAGAGCTTGCCATTGAATATCGGCAGCGCTATCAGGAAGATGTGTTTATTGATTTATTAGGTTACAGAAAACACGGGCATAACGAAGGCGATGAACCGCGCTTTACACAACCCATGCTATATAAGATCATTGATAAACATCCTGACCCATTTCAAATTTATGCTTCGAAGCTAACTTCATCCGGCATATTTACGAACGATGAAATTAAGGATATTGAAAAAGTCCTCACCGCACAACTGGATGCCAACATGGAAAAAGCCAAAACCCATAAAAAAGGCGAGATAAAACCATTTTTGGATGATTTATACAAGGAATTCAGACTGTCTCAAAATAGTGATTTTACTCACAGCCCCAAAACTGCTGTGCCTAAGAAAAAACTGCTTGAACTATTAGATAAAATTAACATTCTGCCCGAAGGCAAAAACTTCAACCGTAAAATAGTAAAAATATATGCCGATAGGGTAGAAATGGTGAAAAACGACCGTTTGGATTGGGCATTGGGCGAATTGCTGGCTTATGCCACATATTTGGATGAAGGCCGTCCGGTTCGTTTGAGCGGACAAGATTCCGTAAGAGGAACATTTTCTCACCGCCATGCCATCTTAAAAATGGAAGATACTGAAGAAGAATATACTCCGTTGAATCATATTCATCCCAAGCAAGGTAAATTCAGGGTGTACAATTCTTTATTGTCTGAATACGGAGTGATGGGATTTGAGTATGGATATGCACTCGGAACACCCCATGGGCTTACTTTGTGGGAAGCTCAATTTGGCGACTTTAACAACGGGGCACAAATTATCATTGATCAATATATTAGCAGTGCTGAAGATAAGTGGAAAACACAAAACAACATAGTATTGCTCTTGCCTCATGGATATGAAGGCCAGGGAGCCGAACACTCTAGCGCCCGCTTGGAACGTTTTCTAAATCTTTGCGCTGAACAAAACATGCAGGTGGTTAACTGTACTACCCCGGCTAACTTTTTCCATGTATTGAGAAGACAGGTAGTGCGTCCGTTCCGTAAACCACTGATAGTAATGTCGCCCAAAAGTTTGCTTCGTCACCCGGAATGTGTAAGCTCAATTAATGAATTTGCAGAAGGAGGATTTAGGGAAGTATTAGATGATTCTCATGTAGAAGCTACAAACGTTGAAAAACTAGCTTTCTGCAGTGGTAAAATATATTATGATTTATTGGAGTATCGTCGCAAAACCAATAGCAATCACATAGCATTAGTTCGGTTAGAACAACTGTTCCCCTTCCCTACTGATCAAGTAAAAGCAATAATCAGTAAATATAATAAAGCAGAACATATCTTATGGGTTCAGGAAGAGCCCGAAAACATGGGAGCTTGGGGTTACCTCCTGAGAGTTTTGAGCAAAGGGTTTGATAAGAAAATTGATGTGATTGCCCAACCAGCAAGTGCCAGTCCAGCCACCGGATCACCCAAAATGGCTGCTGCACGCCAAAAAGCAATTATGGAAGAAGTTTTTGGAAATGTATTAGTTAGCTAAAAATATAAACCTTAACAACTTAACAAGTCATGATTCTTGAAATGAAAGTGCCCAGTCCGGGCGAATCGATCTCAGAAGTTCAAATTGCTCGCTGGCTAAAAAAAAACGGCGAATACGTATTTAAAGACGAAGAGATTGTAGAAGTTGATTCAGACAAAGCAACACTGGCAATATCTGCTGAAGAATCAGGAGCATTGGAAATACTGGCTCAGGAAGGAGATACGGTAGCCGTAGGATCTGTAATTTGTAAAATTAATACAGATGCCAAAGCACCAGAAAAAACAGCCACACCTAAGATTGAAGAAATAAAACCCGAGCCCAAAACAGAAATAAAAAAAGAACCGGAAAAAGAGCCGGTTTTAGAAACAGCATCGTATGCCAAAGGCACGCCTTCTCCTGCTGCAGCAAAAATAATGGCAGAAAAAAATATTAGCGCTTCTCAAATCAATGGAACTGGCCCGGGTGGCCGAATTACCAAAGGCGATGTATTGAATTATCTGGCTAAAGGATTTGACGCTTCTGCAGTTTCAGGCTGGGGCGGTACACGCGATACAACCCGCCAAAAAATGAGCATGCTTCGCAAAAAAGTAGCTGAGCGGTTGGTTTCTGTAAAAAATGAAACTGCTATGCTTACTACATTTAACGAAGTGGACATGACAGCGATGATGGAACTGAGAAAGCAATATAAAGAAGCTTTTGAGAAAAAGCATGGCGTTGGATTAGGCTTTATGAGCTTCTTTACAAAAGCCGTTACAGAAGCGCTTAACCATTATCCGGCTGTAAACGCCATGATTGATGGCGATGAAATTGTTTATCATAACTATGCAGATATCGGCATTGCCGTTAGTACACCCAAAGGCTTAATGGTACCTATATTACGAAATGCTGAAACAATGAGTTTAGCTCAAATAGAATTAGGCATTAAAGAATTGGCTACCAAAGCCCGTGAGGGAAAAATCACCATAGAAGAAATGACAGGCGGCACCTTTACCATTACGAATGGAGGGGTATTTGGTTCCTTAATGAGCACCCCGATCATCAATCCCCCGCAAGTGGCAATACTTGGAATGCATAAAATACAAGACCGTGTAATGGTCGTTAACGGAGAAATGAAAATTCGCCCAATGATGTATGTGGCATTAAGTTACGACCATCGAATTATTGACGGTAAAGAATCGGTAGGATTTTTAGTGAAAGTAAAAGAAATGCTTGAAAATCCGGAACGAATGATTTTTGGAGGAAAAAGCCCCAGCGAAGTATTGTTGGGTTTATAATCTCATAGTAACTCATTTACTATTAAGCAAGTTTGAAACGCCTGCTATTTTATTTTCATCCCAAAATTGTCATTACAATATATTTATATCAGGCTGCTTAAAGCGGCTGTCCGTTACAAGTCCTCGGGGCTCATGCACGCATCGCATAGTCGCAGCGGTGTCTTCGTGCCCTCAGCCCCGCTGCTCCTTGCGTTGCGGCATTCGCCCCTGCGGGCTTTTCACTTCCATCCG
>CALEWF010000278.1 GCA_937925455.1 uncultured Flavobacteriales bacterium
TACTAGTTCAATCAAACGAGCCGGCGTGTCATCCTCAAAAACCACTACTGCATCGGTACAATGAAGGGCTGCCAGCAATCTAGCTCGGTCGTACTGTGGATTCACCGGCCTTCCGGCACCTTTTAATTGCCTAACAGAATCATCTGAATTCAAACCCACGATGAGCCGATCGCCCAAAGAACGGGCTTTTTCCAAATAACTAATATGGCCGGGATGAAGCAAATCAAAACACCCATTGGTAAAAACGATCACATCGTCTTTAAACCGCCACACAGCAAGTAAATGCTGCAACTCATTTTCAGAAACAATTTTAATGGATGTATCCATACGTTCTGAATTACTTGCGGTTATATACCGGCAAAAGTACAAATGAAATAATACCTAACAGTAAAATTAACAGAGTTTGCGAAGCCCAAATAATCCACCCCAGTGCCAGCCCTGTTCCAGGGTCAATATTTCCAAAAACAGGGATATTTAAAACAGCTGCAACTATTACCGGAAATACTCCAATTCCCCCAGGCACAATAGTGATGGCCAGCGAGCCAAATACCAGTACAGAAAGTGCGGCAAGCCAGGAAAGATTGGATGTTTCGGGCAAAGAGTAAAAACACACGTAGGTCATAAAAAAATACATGGCCCAAATAAAAAGCGTATGAATCGAAAACTCGAACGGATTTTTAACTTGAACAATAGACTTCAACCCTTGCCAAAATCCACGCAACAGTCCCTGAATTTTTAAATAGAACTTTCCAAAAAACGGATGGTTACGCAGCAAGAACAATAAACCAAAACCAACTGCCCCAACCCCTAGCATGAGCCATTTCAAATTCTTTTTAAAAAAAGAGGGTTCTTGCTTTGGAACGTTCAACCCTTCGGCAGAACGCAAGTTTTGAAAATTTTGTAAGATGGGGTCAATGTAATCCGCCATCAACAAAAAGGTAAGGCCGAAAAACAACAACAGCATCAACAAATCCATCACCCGCTCGGCTACCACAGTACCGAATGTTTTTTCAAAGGGAATTTTTTCATATTGCTGCAAAATGGCACATCGGGTAATTTCTCCCAAACGTGGTACCGCCATGTTGGCAAAATACATGTTCATTACTGCAAAAAACAAATTCGGCACCCGGGGTGTATATCCAAATGGATAAATAATCAGCCTCCAGCGCAATGCCCGGCTGAAATGACTAAAAGCACCCAATACGATGGAGAATGCAAGCCAAAAATAGTTGGCTTGTTCAATGCTCGTCCAAAATTTTTGCTTATCGCTATCGGCCATGTTATGCCAAAACCAGGCAATCACGGCAATGCCCAGCGAAATAAAGAGCAATACTTTGAGCACAGATAAGATTTTATTTTTCACCTCAGGCTTTTAGTTGGTTAGAGGTTTCATCTGGAAAAATAACGGCAGGCACATGCGATTTAGCTTTTTCTACATCCATCCAGGCATAAGACAAAATCAAAATAATATCCCCTACCTGAACGCGGCGTGCCGCTGCTCCATTTAAACAAATTACACCACTTCCCCGAGGACCTTTAATCACATAGGTTTCAAATCGCTCGCCATTGTTGTTGTTTAAAATGTGTACTTTTTCATTCTCTATGAGATTGGCGGCGTCCATCAGGTTTTCATCTATTGTAATACTGCCAATGTAATTGAGATTGGCTTCGGTAACTTTTACCCGATGAATTTTAGATTTTAACACTTCTATCATCATAGGTCAAAGGTAATTTTTTTCGTTGAAATGGAAGTACTAACCAACGGTTAGGCAATAGCCAACTAAAGAAAATATGCCCGATGTATCAAATAATTTAATAGCATATACTGTGAGAAAAAACCCACCACATAGCCTAACACTACTTCAGAAACACTGTGGGCTTTTAATTGTAACCGTGCAAAGCCGGTTAAGCCGGCCGCTATAACCGCACCCACCAAATACCAATCAGAGTTGAGGGTAAGTGTGCCCGCCACGGCAGTCAGCATTCCGGTAACTCCACCAATGGCGGCCATGTGTACACTTAGCTTGATGAAATTATTCAAAATGAGCAGTAAAACCATAGTAAATACTCCGGCTACCATGATGAAGTTAATGACCATGACTTCATTCACACTGCGTACCAGCCAATACGCCATCATAAAAAAAGCTGTGCCCAATAACAGCGGAATTTTTCGTTCTTGCCGGGTAGGCAAATGAATGCTGCTTACCACTTTGGCTATACGCAATCCTACAATGGAAAAAACAGGAAACAACAATGTAAACACCAAAAAAACCAAATAAATAAACCAAGCCAATGCCGGAGGTACAATCATTCGATAGATATCGTTTCCATTAAGCACAACGGCCATTCCTATCAACGGCATGTACAATGGATGAAAGATGTGAGAGATTATCCCGGCCAGTCGGTTCATTATTTCAATTCTTTACGTAAGCGGGCTACTGGAATATCTAATTGTTCGCGATACTTAGCAACAGTACGCCGGGCAATGTTGTATCCTTTTTCTTTGAGAATGTCTGCCAGTTTTTCGTCTGTAAGCGGCCGACGCTTGTTTTCATTTGCTATACACTCCTGCAATATCTTTTTTACTTCGCGGGTAGAAACTTCTTCTCCACTTTCGGTTGAAAGAGATTCTGAAAAGAACGATTTTAGCAAAAACGTCCCGAAAGGAGTTTCAATATATTTGCTGCTGGCCACCCTGGATATAGTAGAAATATCCAATCCCACCCGGTCGGCAATATCTTTCAAAATCATGGGTTTTAGCTTGGTTTCGTCTCCGGTGGCAAAATATTCGTATTGATATTGTAGAATGGCACCCATCACAGCCATCAGTGTTTCTTGCCGTTGTTTAATAGCATCAATAAACCATTTGGCGGCATCCAGTTTTTGTTTTACAAACAAGATGGCTTCCTTTTGACTTTTGTCTGCATTCTTTTTGTTTTTCGAAAAACCTTCCAGCATTTCCGCATACGTTTTGCTCACCCGAAGCTCCGGAGCGTTTTTTGAATTTAGAGTTAACTCCAGTTTGCCATCATTGTTGTATAGAATAAAATCAGGGATAATAGCCTGGGTAGTTTTAGACGATTGCACTACCGCACTTCCGGGCTTGGGATTGAGGTGTAAAATTTCTTGAATGGTCTTTCTAAACTCCTCATCGTCTAAGTTTAGCCGACGTTGAATTTTATCATAATGCTTTTTAGTAAACTCTTCAAAAAACTTTGACAACACCTGAATGGCTAATTGAGTATAACGATTGGGGTTTTCTTTTTTACGAAGTTGTATAATCAAGCATTCCTGTAAGTTACGGGCACCCACACCGGGAGGGTCAAAATCTTGTACCACCTCAAGTACTTTTTCGAGCTCTTCTTTAGTGGTTTCAATATTCATGGAAAAAGCCAGGTCATCTACCATGCTTTCCACATCACGCATCAGGTAGCCGTCATCATCTATATTACCAATGATATGACGAGCTAACAACTGTTCGTGGGGTGTTAAGTTCCGTAAACCAATCTGGTCCACCAAATAGTCCTGAAAACTTACACCAGCCGAAAAAGGAATTTCCCTTGTTTCATCGTCCGGCCCATAATTATTTACCTGTGTCTTATAATACGGGTAATCATCGTCATTTAAATAATCATTAATGTCAATATCCTCCGTTTTCTTTTCCAAATCACGCGCCTCATCCGTCATTTCAAAATCATCTTCGAAGGCTTGTTCCTGTTCATTTTCTGTAGGTTCATCACTACCTTCTTCCAGAGCCGGGTTCGATTCTAATTCTTCTTTGATACGCTGTTCTAAAGCTGCTGTTGGCACTTGCAACAACTTCATTAGTTGAATTTGCTGCGGCGAAAGTTTTTGTAAAAGTTTTTGTTGTAAGCTTTGTTTTAACATACCCTGCTTTCGTATCTCTAAATTTCAATGTTTTACAAAGTTAAAAATAGTAAAAAAACTCCAGTTTATTCTCATCCCAACATTGCCATTAAATTTAATTAAAATATTGTTCTGGCTGCTTTATGGGGCTGTCCGTTACAAGTCCTCGTGGCTCAGCCACATGGTGCTAAGCGGGCAGCAGTATCTTTCTGCCGGCAGCTCTGCTGCCCGCAGCACCATGGGCTTCACCCCTGCGGGCTTTTCACTGCCATCCCCAGCAGGTAAATGATAGGTTGAAAAAACAAAATTTACCAATCACGCAGACCTGCCTGCCATGCCTTCGGCAGGTAAAAAAGTAGGAGGGGACGCAAAGAGAGTATAAGCAATCTTATTAGGGGCTTTGACGATATACTTAACGGGTCTATAAATGTAATTTGAACCATCTCCAAACTATTTGACCAAAACCGGGTTTATTTGATTTCTCATCGGGGCAGCGGGCGATTCCGCCTCTACGAGGCGGAATAACACGTGGCAGCCCCCAACACTTAAAAAATTTAATCAATAATTTTTGTAGTTAGATTGACTGTTCTCAAAATTAACAATACCCGTATCTTGCAATCGTAAAATGTTTTTATGAAAAACGAGAAAAAACTTTTTTTGC
>CALEWF010000279.1 GCA_937925455.1 uncultured Flavobacteriales bacterium
CCCAAATTATGCATTAGAAAATTTACGTAGCATCCAGAAAAACAAAAACCTACGTAGCCACTGTTACATAAATAACCACAGAGAAAACAGAGGAATACCGTGTGCTTTATCTTCATTTTCTTTGTGTTCTCCGTGTATCTCTGTGTTCTTTGTGGTTAAATTTTTTACCACAGAGAACACAGATAAATAAACCAATTAAAAACCTCTTCAACCCAGTTTAATGCAATTGAAGTAAAATAGCTGTTTGAACCCACGTGGTTACTTCATATAATCGGCTTTAATACAGAAATAAAAATGAATTTGCATTGTATCCGGTTTTCTATTGCATAATTTGGGATTAATTGCATTGTATTCATAATTCGTAGTAGAATATATTACTACCCAGTGTGTAAATTTCAAAACGCATTGACAATGCGTTTTAGTGGTTGGTCATGGGCGAAGATGCGTTGTAACATATAGATTGCTTCCCCGCCAAAGGCGGGTCGCAATGAAGCTATCAAGCATAAAGATTGCTTCGGGCTGTCGCCCTCGAAATGACGCTAAAAATATAGGGTAGCGGGTGAATCCGCCCCTAAGAGGCGGAGAAACACGTAGCCGCTCCCCAAAAAATCTTATTTTTAGTAATCTAACAATAATTTTTGATTTTAATTACATGCCTTCTTTAAGCATTTCTAACTGATCTTTTAAATTATCACTTAACCAGGCATTCAATTCACCTTTGTAATTTCCAAAAATTAAATATGCTGAAACATCCGGCATATTGCTTATCCATGCTTTGCATTTTTCAGGTCCCAGTACCATGCAAGTAGTAGCATATGCATCGGCTTCGGCACAAGTTGGTGCAAATATGCTGGCACTTATCAGACTGTGCTGTACCGGAAAGCCGGTGATTGGATCAATAGTGTGTGAATATTTTATTCCTTTTTTTTCATAATACTTACGATAGCTTCCCGATGTTGCAAGCGCCTTATTATGTAGTCTTGCAATAGCAATGAGCGAACGAGGTTCGTCTTTGCCCACAGGTTTATCTATTCCAATTTTCCAAATTTCGTATTTACCATTTACTCCTCTTGCTCGCACTTCGCCGCCTACTTCAATCATATAATTTTGAATACCCTGTTTTTCTAAAAATTCTGCGATTACATCAACTGTATAGCCTTGTGCAATGGCATTAAAATCTAATTGAACGTGTTTGTTTTTTTTAATGAACAAGTACTTTTCGTCTTTTTGTATCACATAGCAATCCTCAAACCTACTGATGGATTTTAACGAATCAATGATGGCAGTGCTGGTTTCTTCCGGATGTTCTATTTTACCTGTTCCAAACCCCCAGTATTGAATGAGTGGGTAGATAGCGGGATTAAACGCCCCATTGCTAAGCCGATAAACGGTTTTTGATTTCTCAAATACCTGATAAAAATATTCATCCACTTCCATGATTGTGTCCCTCATACGGTTAGCACGACTGATAAAAGATGTGCTGTCATAAAGAGATAGCGAACGATCCATTGCTTGAAAAATCTTGTTAATTCCTTCTTCTATTTCTTGCTTGGATGAACTTTCGTCGTACACAATATGAAAGGTGGTACCTTGAGCGTACCCGTTGTATTCTTCCATTCGCTTTAGGGGTTTTTTCCCACAAGCGGGTAAAAGTATAATCAGGCCTAAACAATACAAGCAGGAGGAGTGCTTAAAATGATTTTTCTTCATTCCAGTTATTTAGATTTTTGTGCAAAGGTAACATCGTTTTGGAGGATGCATTTTTTCATCTGTTCATATACTTTTTGTTTGATTGCCGGGACATCGGCTTCTGTCATGCCAGTAGTATCTATAGGTGGAAGATAAAATGCTTTTACCAGTCCAGGTTTAATCAAGATGGAACTCATGGGCCAAATACTTCTCGCATTAACGGTTACCATGGGAAGAATAGGTTTCTGCATCTCAATGGCTATTTTAAAAGCCCCATCATAAAATTCTTTCAAAGGCAAATCCGTGCGATTACGTGTTCCTTCCGGATAAATGAATATCGGAAAACCATCTTCCAGTGTTTTTTTGAGTAATAACATACTGCGTGCCCTACTTTCTTTGCTTTTTCGGTCAACGGTTACTGACATGATTTTAAATTGATAGCCAATGATTGGAATTTTTAGCAATTCAATTTTCGCTAATGGCTTAGCACCTAAAGGCAAAGCAAAAGGTGCTGTAATCATGTCTATGTTAGTAGCATGATTGCTTACTACAATGCATGGAGGGGTATTATCTCGAATTTCTTTACCGTAAACTTTCATTCTCACTCCGGAAATTTTGAAAAATACACCAATCCATGCTTTATAAAACCGATAAATCGGCACATGGGCTTTTTTACCCATTAAAAGGGCTAAGATGAGTGTTCCCAAAAAACTGATAGTAAGCCCTAAAGCATACAATACTAAAAAATATGCAGTGTAAATAATTTGAAAAGGTAATAACAGGTACTTCATAAATATTCATGAATTGCTTGTTGTACAAAACGGATAAAAGGTTGAGAAACAAAGTAATGTTCAACGATAAAATCAGCTAAATCCGGACGTGTAATGTTTTTATTGCCCAGATATTCTCTCCAAAAATAAAACTGTTTGTTGAAAATGAGGGGTTGATATTTGGCAGCATCTTTTAGTTCAGCAGGTATAATTTTATTTTTTTCTCCTTGAATTTCGCCCAGTCTATTCTTGAATGCAGGGGAAGAGATAATTTTATTAAAAACCTCTGGCTGATGAGCAATAGCCCGACGTATCGCTTGAGTTACTTCTTTATTCGGCATATAGAGTCCACCTCCAATTATCACTCCTTCGGCTGATATTTGAAAATAAATACCGTCAGGATTATTCCAATCTTTTTTATGCGTGGTTGAAATTGAAGCTGCCATGTGAAGTTTATAAGGTGATTTATCTTTAGAAAATCGAACATCCCGGTTAATTCTGAATACAGCATCTTTTGCCGGAATGTCGAAATGAGGATTTATCTTTTTCAGCCGGTCAATTACTGCTTGAGTTAATTCATGAAACGGTTTTTTTACCTCTTGTTCATAAGTTGTTTTATGTGTATCCAACCATTCTTTATGATTATTAGCCGCAAGGCTTTTAAAAAATTCTATGTACTTGATTTTCAGCATGATTTAATTCAGTAAGTAAAATGCAGAAAATATAACATAATAGTAAACTTTTTTTTTAAGAATATTGGGTTCGCAGCCTTAAATTTGATTTTAATTTTATATAGGATATATGCTACTTATTAGATTTTCTAAGTTAATTGCTTTGTATGCAATCTCTTGTTTGTTTGTTTTCTCTCAAACGCCAACCAATTGTTTTGAAATTGAAAGTATTTTGGTAGATGCCTGTGTTCCTGGAAGCCCATGTTCCAATGCTTCATCCCCAAGTTGCAGTTGTGAAGGGAAAAATGAAATGGTACGATTTAGGGTTGGGCCTAATGATTTGAATGTATCAACCCTAACGGTAAATTGGCCGAATAATTCATGGTTAGGAGTTTGTCAAAATGCTACAACGGCATCACATGTAGCTGCAATGAATGCTACCGTGCAAAATTGCGGATTATTTGTGGAGCCAGTTGGAGGAATATTACCGTCAGGAAGAGAAGTATTGTTTATTACATCTACTGATTTTTGTGTATCAGCCCACTCATTTGCAAATCTTAGCGATACAATTTTTGTTATATTTCAATGTGCCGGGAATTGGCAAGGTCATTTTGCAAATTATGGCACCGGAACAAGAACATTAACGATGAGTTTTGGTGCTGGATGTACCGATCAGGTAACCTACGATAGGGCACAACTTTTAAATCAATCATTAGTGCCTGGGCCAGGTGATGGGGCTTTGGTAAATTTTGCGTGGGATGGTACTGCTTCTTACACCAACAATGGTTGTAACGCGCCGTTATCTCCGCAAGTTGTAAATGCCGGAGCCGATGTAAATGCATGTCCGGGTGATGTATTAACTTTTACAGCAACAGCTCAAGGAAGTTTTAGTAGTTATCAATGGAGTGGAGGGACTGGTATTTGGACCAATGCCAATCAATTAACGGCTACCTATCAGGTGGGGGTTGGAGAATCGGGAAATATACCTATCACATTTACAGCAACCAATTGTAATGGAAATATTTCTGATCAACTAATTATTCAGGTAACACCTAATCCACAAGTTAGTATTTCACCCACTGGTCCCATTGATTTATGTCAGGGTAATAGTGTTAATTTAACTGCCAGTGGTATCGGTAATTTTGTTTGGAATAACGGAAATACTACATCTTCTATTACTGTAAATAGTGCCGGAACCTATACTGTAACGGCATCTAATGTTTGTGGCACAAGCACTGCCCAAGTAGTGGTGCAAAATTCAGGAAGTGCACCAATAGCATCCATCAATCCGACCGGACCAATTCAGCTTTGTCAGGGCGATCAGATTACTTTGACCGCATCGGGAGGTACAATGTATGCATGGAGTACCAATGAGACAAGTGCAAGTATTCAAGTTAATGCTGCCGGAAATTATACAGTTACTGTATCTAACA
>CALEWF010000280.1 GCA_937925455.1 uncultured Flavobacteriales bacterium
AATTTAATAAACCTAACCACGTTTAACCCTCCAATTACCAACAACGGCAACACTGCATCACTGCTGGTATTTAACACAAACAACACCATTGGCCAAGGTTATTATTATTGGAATGGAACCCAATGGGTAAAACTAATTACCAAATTTGACGCATGGATGCTTGAGGGTAATATCGGCACAAACCCTACTATTAATTTTATTGGTACAATAGATAATGCAGATCTTGTTATCAGAACCAACAATAACGAACGATTTAGAGTATTTAACACGGGCGAAGTTTCTATTAACTCTCCTACCAACAATGCTGATGCAGGATTAAATATCAATTTTAATGACAAAGGGGTACTTATTCCAAAGGTAAATTTAATAAACCTAACCACGTTTAACCCGCCAATAACCAATAACGGAAATACCGTTTCACTTCTGGTTTACAATACCAACGTAGTACTGGGTGAAGGTTTTTATTATTGGAACGGAACTAAGTGGGTAAAACTTATAACCGGTGATGACGCATGGATGTTAAAAGGAAATACAGGAACGCTCCCCGGATTAAATTTTATAGGTACAATAGATAACGTAGATTTTGTAATGCGAACAAACAACACTGAACGTGTAAGAATTATGGCAAATGGAAGGGTAGGGATAAATACACCAACACCAGCTGTATCCGTTCATATAAATACTAACGATGCCATTAGAATACCTACCGGTACAACGGCTCAACAACCTGCCGGTGCACCAATTGGCTCATTACGGTTTAACACTACAACCGGTGTAGTAGAAGTGTTTAATGGTACTTGCTGGCAACATGTTAATACCCCACCTGTAGGAGCTACTTATATTCAGTGGTTTAATGCAGCTAACCCTAATACCATTTATCCTTGCACTCAATGGGTAGCTACCGATATTGCTAATGGCGAATTTATTCGTGCTCGTGGTGGACAAGCCAATGTTGCTAATAATGCAGCTCTTACCGGTAATGTGCAGCAACATGCTATACAACAGCATCAACATACTGCTACATTGACTATTAATAATGCTACTGGATTAAGTACTGGATTAAGTGGTAACCACGTTCATGAATTTTGGTCAAGATTTCATGGAACATCAAGTGATAATTTACAACAAAATTGTGTTCCATATGAACTTTATGGAGGTGATGACTTTCCATATCCTAATTGTGATAATCCTGTTTATGGACAACATTGGACATCAAACAATGGTAACCATTCACACACCATCCCTGATCATAATCATACTGGTACAGTTACTATCAACAATATTTCGGGTGGGGCAAATGCAAATGTCAATGAGACCCGACCAACTAATGTTGCTGTTATCTTTTGGAGAAGAATTAATTGATGTAGAGAATTATGAAACGCTGGTGGTTTACATATATTGTACTATTATTAGTATCTCAAACCTGTTGGTTTGGGTTAGTAGCACAAACCGTACTAACATTAGACGGGGCGTATATGGTTATGTCGCACGGCACTCAGACCGATCCTTTATACCTAACGGTGGCTAACCCTATGTCTAACGCTATTCAACGTTTTTCTGGACATATCCATTCAGAAAATCAATATCATTATGTACGATGGAATACAGATGTCTTAGTAGGAAATTACACAATTCCTTTTGGAGTAGCGGGCAATGCAGCTGATTATATTCCATTGGATTTTAAAAAAAATAATTCTGTATTAACCACCATTAATTTTTCTACATATCCAACCAACCCGGCAAATATTCCATATCCTAACGCCAGCATTAGCAATGCAGCCTTAGTAGGGGCTGTTACTTCCATGCCTCAGTCTAATTTATCTATTGACCGATTTTGGATGATAGAAACCAGTGCGGCAATCGATGCAGATATAACATTTAGGTACCGAGGGATAGAAAATACTACGGCTACCTGCTGGGACGATACCCTAAAAGCACAAAACTGGAATGGTGGTGGATGGAATGCTTTGCAACTACCCGGTAACCCCGGAGTAAATACCGGAATTGGAAGTGTAGGACCCGTCAACTTCAATACCTTTGGTCAGTTTGCATTAACGCTTCATCCACTTGAAATTGAAATTTCTGATACTACGCATGTTTCTTGTTTTGGTCTAAATGATGGAAGTGCCCAAGTTAGCGGACAAGGGGGTTTAGGACCATACACATATCAATGGACGCCCGCCGGCGGCAATAACGCCATCGCTCAAAATCTTTATGCTGGTACTTACACGGTTACAGTTTCAGGAGCCAATGGATGCAGTCAAACAGCTACAGTAACAATAACCGAACCACCGCAAATTATTATCAATCTTTCAAGCAATTCACCGGTTTGCGAAAATGATGCACTTACATTCCAAGCCAATAATATGGCAAATCATACTTACCAATGGACCGGACCATCTTATTTTTCGAGTAATTCAGCAACCAATACCATCAATCCTGCATTAGTTCCAAATACGGGTACATATACGGTTACCGTAACGAATACTATTACAAATTGTACAAACACCGCTAGTATAAATTTAGTTGTTAATCCCAACCCCATTGCCTCGTTTATTACACAAGAAAATACGTATTTTGAAAATCATCCCATTCAGTTTTTAGATCAAAGTATTGGTAATAACACTATAACCACGTGGAATTGGGATATGCGAGATGGAAATACTTATAACAATAAAAATCCTATACATACATATAGTGACACAGGAAACTATATGGTTCAGTTGACTGTTACTAATAATTTTGGATGTACCGATGAAACTTCAATCTTGCTTGTAATTAAACCGGTGTTTAACTTTTTTATTCCCAATAGCTTTACCCCTAACCGAGATTTTAAAAATGATATTTTCACCGCACATGGTCGTGGCATCAAAGAATTTTATATGGAAATATTTAACCGCTGGGGTCAGCTTATCTATCAAACCGATGATTTAATAAATGGTTGGGACGGATATTACAACAATCAACGAGTGCCGGTGGGAGTATATGTGTATAAAATATATGTGTTAGACAATACCAATACCGAACATCACTATATTGGAAATGTAAATGTTTTGTATTAAACCTGTTTAATTCCTAAAATTTAAATATTAGTATATTCATACGAGTTTTAAATTTTAAAATTTTTTAGGGGGGGATAGCGTGTATTTCTCCGCCTTTTTGGGGCGGATTCACCCGCTTCCCTGGTATTAAATTACGAATTATCAATTACGAATTGAGAATACTATACATTTAATACATCTTCAAATCCTCTCATCTTCAAATTGATTCATTTCCAAATCATCCACTTCAAAGGGCGGACTTCTGCGGATGGAAGTGGAAAGCCCGCAGGGGCGAAGCCCACAGTGCACGGGGTAGCGGGGCTGAGGGCACGAAGACACCGCTACCCCGATGCAATGTGGGGCTGAGCCCCGAGGACTTGGAACGAACAGCCGCTTTAAGCAGCCTATTACCCAAATACTCTAATAACAATTTGGGGATTATTCTATAACTACACGTTTTGTTGATCTACCATTAGAAGTAATTACTTCAATGAGATAAACCCCACTACGTAAATCTTTATTTACTTGTGATGCATTATTACCTTGCACCAAGGGTAGATATTGATTCATGATTAATTTTCCAGCCATATCATACATTTTTACTACACCGATTTCGGTAACATCGCTATACACATTTACTGTAAACTGGCCTTGTGAGGGATTGGGGTAAACGGTAAAATATACGTTCGGATTATCACTAACCGGCAACGAAGCATTGTTTACTTGCGTGGTACAAGGAATGGTAGGATTGGCAATATACGTCATGTTGCTGAAGTCAATATAACAAACCCAGTTTGGATTATCTACAAACGGATTGCGGTTACCTTGTAAACTGTCTAAATAATCATTTCTTGACATATCAACATTATTGGGAGGATATGCAAAGTGCCAGTTTTTCAGAACCTGTTGATTTTGTGCATAGTTAATAAAGTAAGGACCGGTGGCACAAATTTCACCGATAGAAGCATTTAAATTCCATTGATTACCATTTACACCGTTGTAGCAAACGGTCATGTAAAACATAGCACGGGCTGCAGCACCTTTATGAGCGTCATTGGGTTCGTACACACGATTACCTGCAGAGTCTAATCCCATTTTTCCGTTTCCATAAGTAATGATGGGTGTAACTACTTCGCCCAAAGGATAGTTACAACGGGCATCATTAACATTAACCTGAATGGTTGGATATAAATTATGCTGATCGTTGTATTCGGGTTTTTCAGGGCTATCTGCTGGATGTGTAGGCATCCAGCTATGCGGGAAGGTATGTTCGCGGCTCAAACCGGTGGCTGTAAAATCAAAAGGCAAGTTGAATAAAACTGGATTGCCACTGTACACGCAATTAATCACCTTATCAAAGGTATTAGAGCCAATCTGTGCAAAAGTATCACGAATAGCCCATCCATCAAGCATAGTAGATCGATAATTGCTGTAAAAAATAGCATTGTGAGGATTAACTACATTAAACAATTGAGAAATAAAAGATGAATTTGATGGGTCAACCGTACTATATTCAGTTGGTGAAACCATTGAAGCGGGGGTGGTAACAGAACCAATGAGCGCATCGCCGGTACGATAATTTACAAAATTGCTACCTCCACCATTAAAGGGAATAACAGCAAAATGATAGGTGGTGTTTGCTTTGGTCCAACGAGGCCAGAATGAAGTAGTAGTGCCAGAGCCTTTTCCTTTAAACACAACTTTGGCATTACCAATGGTTTGTCCTACTTTGTAATCTGTTCCATCGGCAGGGGTGCCAGATACGGGTGCACCTTCGCTGCGTAACACCAGATAACCTCCGTAAAAATCAACCGTTGAATTGTTGAATGTAGCTACTACACGATACGTTTTATTTACTGGAAAGGTAAGATTTGTTGCAGCAGAAGAAGGCTCGGTGGCTAAATTGCCCCCAATGGCATATAAGTTTAACACATAGTTGTTATCTCCGTAAGCATCGTCTGATGTAATGTTGATTTGTGCAACCCGTGTTCCGGAAGCTGAGGGTGTAAAATTAATGGTCATGGTTTGTGTGCCTTGAGAGGGAATGGAAGTAGGTAGAGGTGGTGCAGCTAACGAAAAATCAGCAGCGTGGGTTCCTGTGATGGTAATGTTTGAAATATTTAAGGTAGATAAACTGGCATTACGTAAGGTGAAATTTACCGGAGTGGTTGAAGAAACGGCACTATTAAATGGCTGTGAATATCCACCGTTAATCATCACTTGGCTGTTTTGTTCTAGTTTGATTTTGGGATTAGCAAATAGTGGTTCTCTAACTATAATATCGTCAATAGCCACATTATATCCAGAAGTTTTATTAGTAAAATGAAACCGAACATAGCGAACATTTGTATTTGTAATAAGAACACTATCATAGTTACACGGACCAGATTGAGGTAAAGGATTAGAATTATTGTAGGTTTTTAAATCATTCCAGCTTGAACCATCCACTGATTCTTGAACTTTGAAGGTGCCTTGCCAGGGAGAGCTGGTACCAGTTCCTAAAATACTATAGACTACACGGCCGGGTTGAGTAGCAGTATTCACCATAATATACTCACCTGTAGCATCTAATCGGGCAGAGCTGCTTCCTTCACAAACTTGCTGGGTGCTAGTATAAAATTGGTTACCGGATGTTCCCCAGCTGTGAGTCCATCCGGTAGGTGGTTGACCATCACAATTCCAAGATGTAGGCACTGGTGCCTGACTAAATCCATGTGTTACAAAAATAAATGGGAGTAACCTAAAGAGTGTTTTCATGATGTTATTGATTTTGAGGTTATTATTTTAAAGTTTGGTTGCATAAACACTTAATGAATCCGGATACCTTTCCAAATGTAAGCTTTGTTGGGTTAATCCTCGAATAAAAAATCGTTTTTGCTTAAAAATTTTATTAAAGTTCGATGTGCCTGCAAAGCTCGGAATGAATGAATTAATGAACGTTAAGTCGTTATCTTTAATCGTAATATTTAAACGTACCGTATCTTGGGTTGAAGGCGAAATGTCGTGATACACATAGTTTACTTTGCAGGTGGCAGTATAGGCATCATTGCATGGTTCAAAAATTAGGTATTGCAAGATGGAATCAGCCGGAATTACTGTAGAGTCTCCTACAATTTCTGTTAGTTGCCACTTCCCATTCAACAGGTCGGCATTTTTTTGTGAAATACCGCAGGAAATTATCAGGAATGATGTTATTACAAAGAAGGTTTTATTCATAGCATGTGTTTTAGAAAGTAACTTGTATAGAACCCATATAACGGAAGCCTAAACCTACGTTCACAGCTGCACCATTTGCACTAAATGTATTGGGAATAAGCTGTCCGTCATATGCATCCGAAACAAAGAAGTTATTGGTAAGATTCATAAAGTTCCCCCGAATATCTAACTTAGTTTTCTTAATTTTAAACCCATACCCAAGATTCAAGTTCATCAAGTAATAATCGGGTATTCTCCAAGGCTGTAATCCGGCGTAAGGCGCAACACCAGTTTGTGGATTGAATTGATAAGTAGTAGCATTGTATTTTGCCCAGTATCTGGCAAAGTAGATAAACTCAGGCGCTATGTATAATCCTTTTACAGGGGTTATTCTTACAACCACCGCATATTGATGTTGGGGTTGATCACCCACACGAATTCCACGTAAATCAATTTGTTTAATGCCTCCCGGTGCAGGTTGGCCAAATTCGTCTAATATTTGTGCAGTTCCTATGCTATTCCATATCCAGTCGCCAATGGATATGCTACCTTCTAATGATAATTGTTTAATCGGCTTGAAGGTAAAATCTATTTCTACACCAATATGCCTGGCTACTAAACCGTTTACATTTACATTTACCGGGTTGCCATCGGGGTCATTAACCGAAAGGCGTTCTGGTTTATTAAACCAGTTGGTGTAATATCCATTGATGTTCATTGCAAATATTTTATATTGCATGGTATATCCCAATTCTGTTGAGAATAGTTCTTCATTTTTTACATCCAATACTTTGGCATTGGGGTCGCCTGCTTGATTTCGAGCCAATAAGAAAGTCATATAGGGTGCACGGGTAAAATATCCTACATTGAAGAATATGTTGTGATTTTTATTCAATTTAAAATTCATTCCACCTTTCACAGTAAATCCGCCTCGATGAATGAAGCCGGATTCATTATATTTTAATCCCGGGCTGTTTCGAGTGTAGGTATTTCCATTGTACACAATGGTATCATAGTATCCGATGTTGAGCACCGTATCGCCCACCATCAATTGTTTTTTTGCAAAATAGTTAGTTTGATTATAGGATGTTAATGCCCCGCTCACGTTAACAAAAGCACTAAACACTGGATGCGTATATTCCAACATGGCAAATGAGCCGGTCCATAAAATGTCTCTTTTTAGGTGCTGATTTATTTTATCACCTTTTTGCACAAAGCTTTTGCTTTCTACATTGGGATCTGGATTATTTTGCCAAATATCTGCTCCCAGTAAATCATAAACTGTGCTAAACACACGACCTTGAAAATATCTGAAATCTAATCCCCCACTTAAATTCAGTCGTTCATTAAAACGGTAATCAAAGGTTCCTAATCCACCATACCATTGGTGCTCATTATGATTCATTCGGATAAAATTATTGGCTTTTTGATAGGTAACCCCATTGATAGTAACCGTGTTGAATGGATTGAATGCGTTATTATCGTAAATGCTTTGCAGGTTTAAGCGTCCGTTGGTATCTAAGGGAACATTGGTTTGATTAAGTTGTGTGCCACCCCCCATGCCATACGATGCATAAAGTATGGCGGAGATGTAGAACTTTTCATTTACTTTAATAAAGTCTTTTAAAAAGAAAATGGGCTTGTAATATTCATTTCGGGTTGTACTAACAATTTGAGCTTCTGCATTAGGTCCATTTTCATCCGGGCGGGTACGTTTTACAAAGTTCCATCCAATGTTATATCTCCATCCACGCTCTTTTACACTGGCAGAGGTATCAATCCCCAAATCATAGGCATATTGTTTATTAAATGTTTCAATACCGAAATCATATAAAAAACTACGTTGATTACTCCATTGCGGAGCTCCAAATACAGTAAAACTTAATGTGTGATTTTTAATCTGTTTATTGGCTTTAAAATAATAAGAAAACCATGTAGTAGTAGTGCCATCCACCCAACCTTGATTGTATTTGTAGGCTAATGAACCCTGAAAATTCCAGTTTCCTTTCAACTTTCCGGATGAAGCACTGATGGTAGTTTGAATGTTATTTCGGTTTCCGTAGTCTTGTCGAATGGAAATGACTTTTTCCATGTCAATTCCTTGTGTGATGACATTGAGAGAACCGCCTACAGACGGAATGGCTAATTTGGAAGCACCCAAACCGCGTTGAACTTGCATGAGTTTAGTATTTACGCCCAAGCCTTGCCAATTGTTCCAATAAACTCGTCCGTTATGCATGTCGTTCATAGGCACTCCATCAATCATCACAATGATGTTTTGCTGGCTAAATCCCCGGATGCGTATTTCAGCCTGTCCATCAGTACCTTCGCGTTGGCTTACATATACACCGGGTGTAACATTCAATAACATAGGCAAATCTTGTGAACCTAAGCGTTCTCGAATTTGCTCAGCAGTAACGTTTGAAAAAGCAACGGGCGTTTCTCTGGGTTTTGCCAGGTCGCTAACTACCTCTACTTCGCTTAGCATGGTAGGTTCTAATAAAAATAAAACTTCAACCGTATTGTTATTCACCGTTACTTTTTCGGTTTTTGCTTTATAACTTACGTACGAAGCGGTGAGAGAATACTCTCCATTTTCCACTTTAATTTCAAAATTACCGTCAAAATCAGCGGCAACCCCTTTTCCGGGGCCATACACAACAGCAGCACCAATAAGCGGTTCACGGGTGGTTGCATCAAGTATTTTACCCACTATTTTACCTTGCTGGGCAATAGCTTGCGTATAAAAAAAACTTGCTGCAAGTACAAACAGCAAGTTTTTAATCATTAATTTTTTTTGCATAAGGAATTAGGTTATTCCACTACAATCTTTTTGGTTTGTTTCAACTGGTTGGAAAAATGCGTTTGAACAATATAAATTCCTTTGGGTAAATCGCCTACAAAAATTTGTGCTTGGTTTTTCAAGCCCGATAAATATACTTGTTTTACCAATTGACCGGTCATGTTGAATAATTCAATGCTATACATATTTTCAGTAGCTGAAATAGTAATAAACTCTCCGGCCGGATTAGGGAAAATTACTTGTTTGATTTGCGTGAACTGTTCTTCTTCGGTAGAAAATAAATAAGAACAATTGCAAGTATGTGTACCCAAGCTGTCAAAAATATTTACGGGAATGGTATCCCATTCAATCGAAGGGTTGAAACCAGATGCAACAACAGGAGGTCCTAATTGACCAGCAGTAGGATTTACAGTAACCCCTTTTAAAATGGTGGGTTTACGAATCATGGAATGATTGGCTGTCCAATATTGTTTCCAGTAAGGTCCTTGAACTGTTGCATTGTACGATGGAGGAATAGTAAAATAAGGGTCTAAAGCCGTCCAGCCACCGGTAGGGTTATATGTGCCAGAAGCATTGGTTGGTTGTTCGCCGATGCAACCAAATATATCTACCGAATGCCAAACACCACCCACAAGCTGTTGAAGTTCGATGGCATCATCGCCATTATGGCAAACGGCACGAGTGGGGGGATTTTGAGAAGGATTACATGTATGAGAAACCACAACATCAATTTTAGCTAGTAATTCCGGGAAGGTGTTTTGTGCAGGGTCCGGGTCGCTGGTATAGTTTATACCAATAACCAAAACATCAAAGGGTGCAATGGTTAATGAATCTGGGAAAACATAAACTTTGGAAGCATCTACATCCATAATATCTGTGGGAGGGATAGGGGGTACACTGCCATTATCCCAACGGATCAACCGATATCCGTTTAAGTTAATAGGATTTCCAGTAGGATTGTAAATCTCAATGGCTTTATTGTTGCCGGTTCCTTCTACATATTCAGAAATAAAAAGGTTGGAACAATCCTGAGCAAATAATACTACTGAAGTGAATAAAGAGAAGCTCAATAAAATTTTTTTCATGGAAATTAATTTAAATCTGCGTCAAATTTAGGGAATCAAAGTGGGGCAAACAACACAGGGTATTTTAAATTATTATTAACTCTGGTATTGTGAACAAAATCAAAAAGTTTGGGTTGTTATTGGGAGAGTCTATAAAAAACCATTTACTTTGTAATGCATGAATTTCCTCGAGCAATACAGGCAATATAAATCGCTAATAGAGGCTGAACTTGAAAACCTGAGTTATTCGCGTCAGGCTCCGATAGAGGTTTACCAGCCGTTAGATTATATGCTAGCCATTGGGGGAAAAAGGCTCCGTCCAGTTATGACGTTGGCAGCCTGCGAAGCGTTTGGCGGGGACGTTCAAAAAGCCATTCTTCCGGCGTTAGGCATCGAGGTGTTTCATAATTTTACTTTGATTCATGATGATATCATGGATAATGCTCCTATTCGCCGGGGTAAGCCTACGGTTCATCAAAAATGGAATACCAACGTAGGAATTTTGAGCGGCGATATGATGTTAATTAAGGCCTACGAATTGGTTTGTAGCGTTGATGCCGTACAACTACCCAAAGTGCTTCGGGTTTTCAATAATACAGCTACTAAGGTATGCGAGGGGCAGCAAATGGATATGGATTTTGAAGAAAAAGATACCGTTACAGTAGCTGATTACCTGCAAATGATTGAAGCCAAAACTGCGGTTTTATTGGGTGGGGCATTGCAGGTAGGTGCTTTAATTGCCGGGGCTGATGAGCAGGATGCAGAAAATATGTATTGCTTTGGGTGCAAGATTGGCAGTGCATTTCAGGTGAAAGATGATTGGTTGGATACGTTTGGGGATGAGCAAAAGGTGGGAAAACGTATCGGTGGAGATATTGCGGAAGGAAAAAATACCTTTTTAATGATTAAAACCCGCGAACTGGCATCAGAAATGCAGCGTTCGGAGCTTTATCATATCTATCATAACGGCCATAATGACCAGGAAAAAATACAATCTGTGATGAATTTGTATCATCAATTAAACATTAGTGAAATCACGCTGGATGAAATAAACAGACTGTATCAGGAAGCTATGGAAGCATTACATACAGTGTGTATTGCTGAAGATAAAAAGCAGTTTTTTAAAGAATTTGCAGAGTTTTTAATTTACAGAGATTTTTAGATTAAATCTTGAATTGCTTCTTTAATAGTTTTAAACCTAAATTCAAATCCTGCATGTTGTATTTTTTCGCTACTTACTGCTACGCCTTCCAAAACAATATCGGCTTGTTCACCCATGGCTACTTTTATAGCCAATGCAGGAGGACCGAATGGAATATAGGGCTTATTTAATGCTTTGGCCAAGGCTTTCATCATTTCGGCATTGCTTACCGGATGAGGGGCTGTTAGATTATAAATTCCCTGAAGTTTTGTGTTTTCTATGGCCCAACAAATGGCATTACACACATCGTCAATATGCACCCAAGAAATAATTTGCTTACCAGACCCTACCGGAGTGGCTGCTAATAATTTTACTGGCAATACGAGTTTTGGAAATGCGCCGCCATACTTGCTAAGTACAACGCCCAAACGATAAACAACTTTCTGAATAGACGCGTTGTCTTTGAAAAGCGACTCTTCCCAAGCTATACACACTTGTGCCATAAAATCTTTTCCAGCTGGGGATTCTTCATTCAAAAGAGTATTTTGTGGACGCACTCCGTAATATCCGATGGCGGAAGCAGAGATGATTTTTTTTACGGAATGAGGGTTTTCTTCTAATGCTCTATTAAGCAACAAAGTAGAACCTACGCGGCTGCTTAGAATTTCTTTTTTGCGATGTTCGGTCCATCGGCCTTCGCCTACACTGGCTCCTGC
The DNA here is from genome assembly GCA_937925455.1 of uncultured Flavobacteriales bacterium. Classification (GTDB taxonomy): domain Bacteria; phylum Bacteroidota; class Bacteroidia; order CAIKAF01; family CAIKAF01; genus BA4. The sequence continues at coordinate 11,961 of CALEWF010000280.1, forward strand.
CAAATGTACAATGTAGCTAACATCTGCCAGTGCTTCGGGCTCCATGATACCCTGTTCGATATTCCATACGTAAGATTTAACGTTGGGGATAGTTCGGCGTGTTCGCCCTACGTGTTTTACTTCATACCCTTTGCGTAGTAGCAATTCGGTGATTGCAGTGCCAATTAATCCGGATGCACCGGTAATTAATACGGTGGTTTTATTTTCCATACTTGATAAACAAATTGTAAGGCATGAGGTTTTGGTATATGATTATAAATTATAGCGATAGCTAAGTTATGGGTATAAAATAACGTTAAAAACTTAACTTAAGAAATTTACATAGTGGATATATTACACGAAATTATCTGCCGCGGATGGAAGCGGTAGCCCGCAAGGGGCGAATGCTGCAGGGCAAGGTGCAGCGGGGCTGATGAAAAGAAGCCCCCGCTGCACCTTGAATGGGATAGGGCGTTGGCCCGTCCTGCAAGCATGAGCCCCGCGGACTACAAGCGGACAGCCGCACAGGCAGCCTACAAATAATCATACAGAAATGAATTTTGAACGATTGCAACGATGGTTTGATACCTTAGGTTGGAAACCACAGGCTTTTCAGCTACAGGCTTGGGAAGCCTTATTAAAAGGCAAGCAAGGTTTAGTAAATGCGCCTACAGGAAGCGGGAAAACGTATTCGCTCATGTTGCCTGCATTGCTTTGTGCGGCTTTGCAAAATCAGTCGGGTGTGAAGGTAATATGGATAACGCCGCTGCGAGCTTTGGCCAAAGAAATTTATATGGCTACAGAGCGTGCAATTGCTGGCATGCAGCTTTCTATAACGTGTGCAGTAAGAACGGGCGATACACCGGTGGGTGAAAAAAAGAAGCAAAAAGAAAGGCCACCGGATGTGTTAATCACAACCCCAGAATCGTTGCATTTGCTATTATCGCATAAAGGATACGTACACTATTTTCAGGCTTTGCAAACGGTGGTAGTGGATGAATGGCATGAATTATTGGGCTCAAAGCGTGGGGTTCAGGTGGAATTAGCGTTGAGCCGGTTTAAAAGTTTACGGCCGGAGCTTAGAATATGGGGTATTTCTGCCACCATTGGCAACATGGATGAAGCCATGCAGGTGTTGTTGGGAAGTGATTATAAGCAAGGAATTTGGATAAAACACACAGAACGAAAGCCGATAGAAATACACACCATTTTGCCAGATGAAATTGAAAAATTTCCATGGGGCGGACATTTGGGCATTGCATTATTGCCGAAAATTTTACCGTTGTTACAAACATCAAAGAGTACGTTGATATTTACCAATACGCGTTCGCAGGCGGAGATTTGGTATCATCGGCTGTTAGAAGCAGAGCCTGATTTAGCCGGGCAGATGGCCATGCATCATGGTTCTATCAGCGAAGAATTACGCAGTTGGGTAGAAGACCAATTGTATGAAGGGAAGTTGAAAGCTGTAGTGTGTACATCTAGTTTGGATTTGGGGGTTGATTTTCGCCCGGTAGAAACGGTAATACAAATTGGAAGTCCGAAAGGGGTAGCACGTTGCATGCAGCGGGCCGGAAGAAGCGGGCATGCGCCGGGTATGACCAGCCGATTGTATTTTGTGCCCACACATTCATTAGAATTATTGGAAGGAGCGGCTTTGCGGGAAGCTATTGAAAAACAACACATCGAACACCGCATTCCGTATGTTCGTTCGTTTGATGTATTGGTGCAATACTTGGTAACGCTGGCTGTTTCGGATGGATTTAAGCCGGAAGAAATATTGCGAGAAATCAGAACTACTGCCTGTTATCAAAGTATCACGGATGAAGAATTTGTTGATGTATTACAGTTTATTACGTTGGGTGGTCCATCGCTCAAAGAATACGATGAGTTTCATAAAGTGGTGATAGAAGATGGGGTGTATAAAGTAGTGAGTAAAAAAATTGCCATGCGGCATCGGTTGTCTATTGGCACCATAGTGAGTGATATGATGCTACAAGTTAAATACGTGAATGGCAAGCGAATTGGGCAAATTGAAGAATGGTTTGTATCGAAATTAAAACCTGGCGATGTGTTTTATTTGGCGGGCAGTGCGTTGGAAATTTTACATATTCGGGATGGTGAAGTGTTGGTACGAAAAAGTAAATCGAATGAAGGTATTATTCCCAGTTGGCAAGGGGGGCGGATGCCTTTGTCGTCGCAACTTACCGAATCGCTTCGACGGGTGTTTCATCATGCAGCACAACCGGAAGTAAAAGCGTTGATACCATTGTTTAAAATCCAGCAGCAGCGGTCGCTTATACCTGATGAAAACACATTGTTGATTGAAAAAATACAAACTCGGGAAGGATATCATGTGTTTTTTTATCCGTTTGAAGGGCGGTTGGTACATGAGGGGTTAGCGGCCTTGTTTGCATATCGGATTTCAAAAATTAAACCCATCACGTTTTCGATGGCGATGAACGATTACGGATTTGAATTACTCAGCGATCAGGAAATTCCCGTAGAACGGGCTATTGAAAATGGGTTATTCGATACTTCCAATTTGATGCAGGATATTCGAGCCGGTGTGAATGATACCGAATTAGCTCGCCGAAGGTTTCGTGATATTGCCCGTATTGCAGGTTTGGTATTTAGCGGATATCCGGGAGCTTACAAAAAAGAAAAACATTTGCAAGCTGGAAGCAGTTTGTTTTTTGATGTGTTTTCTCAATACGAGCCGAATCATTTTTTACTGCATCAAGCGTATGAAGAGGTGTATGAGTTTCAGATGGAATATCAGCGATTGTTTCACGCATTGCAACGTATGGGAAGATTAAACTTGAAAATAACAACTGCAAACAAGCCTACGCCGTTTTGTTTTCCGATATTGGCAGAACGTATTCGCGAAAAGTTTAGCAATGAGCCGATTGAAGAACGCATCCGAAAAATGCAGTTGGCGGCGGAGTGATTACTTCTTTTTTGAATACATGAGCTTTCCTTCAAAATCATTCAGTAGTATTACAAAATCACCGTCATATACCTGATCTACATCAAAGCAGAGAGACTTACGTACGATGCTTCGGCAGTTGTCTTTGTCCACTAAATGTAATTTCATAGGTACTTGTGGTGGCATGGATTTCATCATGGCACCGTTCCAAACCAAGGTAAATTCTACTTCACCGCAACCACCACTGTATTCTGCATCTATTTTCAAACATTTGCCATCTATAGAAGCACTCACTATGGTAAAAGGATCAGAGTTGGCTTCATAAAGCGTTGCGTCCAGCACTATGGGTAGGCATGTTGGCTTATTCCCGATTTCTTTAGATTGTGAAGTTTTACAAGCAGTCGTTACTGATAAAAAAAGAAGAGTTGCAAAAAAATAAAGTTTCATAAGAATGGGTTATTGATTTGAGATTTACAAATATTGTTCTCCTTTTTCTATTTTTACTTCATTCACTAAATTTTTAATTTTTTGCTCATCTTCCATTTTGCAAATGAGCAATACACCCTCGTTTTCTGCCACAATAAAACCTTCTAATCCCTGAATAACCACTAATTTATTTTTGGGAACGTGAACAATGCAATGTTGGGTATCGTACATCATTACTTGATCGCCAATCACTGCATTTTTATGTTTTTTCTTTCCGCGGGTTAATTCTTCAAATAGTGAACCCCAGGTTCCCAAGTCGCTCCAACCAATATCAGCATTTAATACATACACCTGGTCTGATTTTTCCATCACTCCATAATCAATGGAGATGTTTCGTACCATGGCATAAATACTTTCTATGGCTTTTGATTCTTCGGTCGTATCAAAAGCTGAAGCTTGTTCGGCAAATAAAGCATGCTCTTCTGGCATGAGTATTTCCATTTGATGCAAAATAGCTTGGACACTCCACAAAAACATTCCCGAATTCCATACAAATTCGCCACTTTCAATGAATTGTTTGGCTAATTCTGTGGAAGGTTTTTCGGTAAATGTTTTTACTGCGTAAACGCCAAACTCCAGTTTTTCAGTAGTATCATACTGAATGTATCCATACCCGGTGTCAGGCCGGGAAGGAGTGATACCCAAGGTGAGCAAATGTGGATAATGCGAAACGTATTTCAATCCCCGATCAACCACCGCGTAAAATTCATCTTCTTTAGCGATGACATGATCTGAGGGAGCCACCAGCATTACAGCATCCGGATTACGTTTATATATTTTCCAGGCGGCATATGCAATACAAGGTGCAGTATTTTTGCGATTGGGTTCGCTTAAAATATTACGTTCATGAATTAAGGGAAGTTGTTGTTTTACAAGCGAAACGTAATCTTCATTGGTTACCACCAAAATATTATCCGTGGGGAAAATTTTTTGAAGCCTTCTGAACGTGGCCTGAATTAGGGTTTCACCGGTTCCCAGTATATCAATAAATTGCTTGGGATGGTTTTTACGGCTCATGGGCCAAAAACGGCTACCCACTCCACCGGCCATGATAACTGCATACAGGTTACTCATGCTGTGAAATTATGAAAGTTTAGCCAAGGTAATTCGTAATTTTTGAATGATTTCCGGAATTTCTTCTTTTTTTGAAGTTCCAATGGATAGGCGATACCAGCTGGATTCCCGCGGAGAACCAAAAGCATAGAATGGTACGATAGCAAATCCTGCTTCATTTAAGATATACGATGTAACATCATCGGTAGTTTGCAGTAGTTTGCCTTCGGGAGTTTTTTGGCCTTTTAAATCAAATTGAATGGTGAGGTAAATGGCTCCTTTGGGTTCAATGGCATCTACCCGAAAGCCCTCATTTTTCAGTTGTTTAAAGCCTTCATAAAATCCCAATAAGCGTTCATGGACTTCCTGGCGAATCCATCCAAGATATTCATTCACGGCATTCACATCGTTCATGTAAGTGGCTGTAGCTAATTGTTCTGCTTTTGGCGCCCAGGCTCCTACATGGCCCAAAATAGATTTCATTTTATTGATGATTGGCTCGGGCCCAAATGCCCATCCTACCCGTACGCCAGTGGCAGCAAATCCTTTGGATATACCATCTACATATAAGGTGTAATTTCTCATTTCCGGACGTAAAGTAACCGGGTCAACATGTTGGGTATTGCCCAAAGTAAGCAACCAATATATTTGATCGTACATCAGGTATAAGGGTTTTTGCCCTTCGCCCCGACGACGATTTTCTTCCAAAATCATATCGCATATAGCTTCTAATTTTTCTTTGCTGAATACTGTTCCTGTTGGATTTAGCGGAGAGCAAAGAGCTACCAGTACAGCATCTGATACATGTGGTTGTAATTCTTCGGTGGTAGGCATGAAATTATTTTCTGGCTTGGTTTCTACCACCACTTGTTGTGCGCCGGATAAATACGTGTAGTGATTATTATTCCAGGAAGGCACGGGGAAGATTACTTTTTCTCCCGGATCTACTAAGGTTTGGTAAATGGCATAAATTAATGGGCGGGCACCTCCGGCAATCAGTATTTCATTTTTGCTATAATCCAATTTGCCAAAATGTTTTAAAAAGGCGGAAACCGCTTCGCGTAATTCTGGCACCCCATCAGCCGGAGGATAATTGGTTTGATCTTTTTGATAATTTTCTAAAATCAATTCTTTTAACTGGCTGGGAATTGGAAAAATTTTCGGATTAAAATCACCAATGGTAAAGTTATAAATGGTGTGGCCTTGTTTAATCTTTTCGTTGATCTCTCCTGACAACTTAATAATTTCAGAACCGATAAGATTTTTAGCCTTTTGTGAAACTTCTAATGCCATGTTTTTTCTCTTTAGGCAAACTTAACCTTAGAGGGGATAAAAACCAAAAAAACAGTTTTTTTATTTCATAATAAAAGTATTACATTTAAAAACTATATTTCACAAATGAAATCACGCATTCTTTATAGCATTATCATTTCCAGAGTGATTAGCTATACCTCCTGCAAGCATGACCCTCTCTACTCTGGTGAAGGCATTTGTTTTGAATCGCAGATTTTACCCATTTTTCTTAGCAATTGTACTTCCAGCAGTTGCCACAATAGTATAGATCAAGCCGATGGATTAAATCTTACTACCTATCAGGGGATCATGAAGGAAATAAAAAAATACAAACCGCTCGAAAGTGAAATTTATGAAGCAATTACCGATCATGGTGATGATATGATGCCTCCACCACCCAGGCCACCCCTTACGGCTGAACAAATTGAATTAGTTTACAATTGGATTGGGTCTGGAGCACCCAACGATGTAGGCTGCGGACAGGTGTTAAATTGCTATACATCAAATGTAGCATACAGCGTTACTGTTCGTGGAATTCTTAACCAGCATTGCACCGGATGTCATAATGTATCGGTTATATCAGGTGGGGTAATATTAACTAACTACAATGATGTGAAAGTTCAGGTTGATAATGGCCGTTTGTGGGCTGTAATTACCCATCAAGCAGGATATTCACCCATGCCGCCCTCCGGTATGTTAGATTCTTGCAGTATTCGTCAAATTAAAAATTGGATCAACCAGGGTGCACCCAACAATTAAGATTTTATTTCACTGCAATACCTGATATTTCAACACGGGCACCGGCTGGCAGAGCTTTTACTGCTACCGTTTCGCGGGCCGGAAAATGTTCTCCCAATGCCGCTGCATATACGCCGTTCATGGCAGAAAAATCAGCCATATCGGTCAAAAAAATCGTGGTTTTCACCAAGTGGCTGTAATCCATTCCAGATGCTTGAAGCACGGCTAAGAGATTATTCATTACTAGTTGAGTTTGTTCTTCCACCGTACCGTTTTGAAATTGCCCGGTGGTTGGGTCAATAGCAATTTGACCGGAAATAAATAACATCTCTTCACCTGCAGAAATTTTTATCGCCTGGCTATATGGTCCAATGGGTTGGGGGGCATTGGGCGTTAAAACAACTTGTTTCATTTTTTTTAATTTTGTAATAATAAGAAAATATAAAACATGAAAACGAAGCAAATATTAGTCATTGTAATATTTATTTTATACAAAAATCCAGTTTTTTTGCAAGTTACAGAATATCGGTTTAATATAACCAATCAAGGTAAAACAGAATCTGGGTTATACAAA
>CALEWF010000281.1 GCA_937925455.1 uncultured Flavobacteriales bacterium
CGTTGCGTATTAAAGAGAGACGAGCGGCGTTTTATTCCATGTACTTCATAGCCTTTACTAAGCAGCAGCTCTGCCAAATAGGCCCCGTCTTGTCCGGTAATTCCCGTTATTAAGGCTTTTTTCATGTTGGGTTCAATCTGATTCAAATATAAAAAATCCTCGTGAGCCTTTTTGCTTCAGCAGAATTGAATGGTATGCTTATTCTGTGCTTCCTTGATTTTTTTATTAATAAGATGATTTTCTGTGGGGCGGCCGCGTGTTCAGCTCTTATGCAGCTGGGGTGCAAACAAGCTGCACTAAGGCTGCGGTGGCTTGTTGCCACGCCGCCTCCTCGCCTAAGTGCAGCTAATTTGCACCCGGCGCTGCATACCGCCTCACCCGCTGCCCCATCTGCTGCGGATGGCAGTGAAAAGCCCGCAGGGGCAAAGCCCACAGGGCACGGGGTAGCGGGGCTGAGGGCACAAAGACACCGCTACCCCGATGCCCTGTGTGGCTGAGCCCCGAGGACTTGTAACGTACAGCCGCTTTAAGCAGCCATTTCAATCCATTCTACCAAATTAAATTTAAAATAATACTTGCCTCAAGGATGTGCATAAATTCTTCCCCAGCGTAAAAATTTTATACCTTGTTTGGTATAAAAACGGGTGGGAATTGTATGATACCCATTGGCGTCTCTTTTATAAACTTCAAAATGCAAATGAGGCATTGTGGAAAAACCCGTATTTCCGCTAAACCCAATGAGTTGTCCGGGATAAATGGTATCTCCCGGTTTTACTAATACGCCACCGGTATTTAAATGCCAATAACTGGCCACGGTGCCATCGTTGTGCAAAACATCAATAAAATTAGCCTCTTCAATCAACGTCTTTTTCTTTCCTTTTTTTTCTACAAAGTGCGAAGCAGTGGCCAGTACAATGCCCTCTCGGGCTGCATGTACGGGTTGCCCACGGCGCATTTTAAAATCTAAGGCATACGTGGTTTGATGCGAAAAATTTCCCCAATAACCTTGAGCAACTAAGTACTTTTTATTAGGGGCATAAGGCAATCTGTAAACCACCGCAGTGTCAGTGCCTTCGGGAATGAATACATGTTTGAGCCAACGGGGGGTAGAACATGAAATAAAAAGAATTAAAAGTAAACCAACCAGGATGAATACTTGTTGGAGATTACCGGGCATCATTATTTTTTAAAAAACGTTTTTCAAAAATAAACGGGCCAAACGGAAGCAGAGCAGCTACAAAGGCCAACAGGGCTTTGCTGAATGTCCATTCCCATTGAATATACACTAACAAAAGCATAACACAATACAGCGAAAATAGTAATCCGTGAATCCATCCCGTAAACATCACGGCTTCGGGAATATCCATGAGGTATTTAAGGGGCATGGCTATACCGAGAAGTATCAGGTATGAAATACCTTCCAGTATAGCAATGATTCTGAATAGCGATAGCATGTGGTAAAATTAGGCAAAAGTAGAAAGTACTATCTGATGCAAAATATCTTTTTTTGGGTTGATGTCTTACATGTATTTCAGAACATTCGTTATTTGGCACTCGGACATTCGGCTCATCTTATCAGCCGGCTCATCTTTTCTGATACTAACCGATATAATTGCTGGGGTTGCAATTTGCGCCAAGCAACCTGTTGAAACATAGCTCCGAACATCACATAATAATCAATGCGTGCCCGTTTCATTTCCTGCAATACATGATCGCGGAAATTGATAAAGACAATCCATCCGTCTTCCACGTCATCAAACCATTCTTCGTAATATGAATCGTCAGAATAATGAAAATTGAGTACGTTTTCGCCAATGAGAATAAATTTACTAATCCCCTCTTCGATCAATGCATCGGCAAGGTCGCGTTTTAAGTACATAATGTCGTTGTGAATACAATCGTTCCACTCCCCCATCAATTCAATTACAGTGTAACCTTCGCGATAATTGGTAAAAATTATTTTACAATACAAGGTAGATGAGCCAAACTCATCCCACTGCGGATGAATGTAGTAATTGTAAATGGTATTATGGCATTCTGTTTCACTGTATGTTCTTCCATAAAAGGGCGAACGTGGGTCTTCTTCTGCTGCGTATAAATCGCGCCAACGGGCGTATGGTTCAATAAGGTGCATAAGTGTTATCGGGTAAATTGTAAATCAAACAGTTTTTTATAGTGTCCGTTGCGTCGAATCAATTCATCATGAGTTCCCATTTCTAATATTTCGCCTTTTTCCATTACAACAATCGTATCAGCATGCTGGATGGTAGAAAGTCGATGAGCAATGATGATGGAAGTACGTCCTTCGGTGATTTTATTCGTGGCCTGCTGAATAAGTTGTTCCGACTCAGTATCAATAGAAGAAGTGGCTTCATCCAAAATCAAAATACTCGGATTATAAACATATGCTCTAATAAAACTGATAAGCTGACGTTGACCAACTGACAACATAGCACCTCGTTCACCAACAGGGTAGTTATATCCTCCGGGCAGACGCATAATAAAATCGTGAGCACCTACGGCTTGGGCTGCTTCATAAATGGTATCATCAGAAATAGCCGGATTAAATAACCGAATGTTGTTAGCTATCGTATCTGAAAACAAAAACACATCTTGTAACACCACCCCTATTCGTTGTTGCAACTCATTGAGTGTATAATCGCGGATATCCACCCCATCTATTAAAATTCTACCTTGATTGATTTCATACATTCGGCTCAGCAGGTTGATTAAGGTAGTTTTGCCTGAACCTGTAGCACCTACAATAGCTACCTTTTCGCCGGGATTAATGTGTAAATTCAAATCTTTGATGACATAATTTTCATCGGTGTAAGCAAACCAAACGTGGTCAAATATAATTTCACCCCGTACCTGCGGTGGTACTTCTTTGCCTGTATCTTTGAGCGAAGCATCGGTATCTAACAATTTAAATACCCGTTCAGCACTCACAATTCCCATTTGCAGGGTATTAAACCGGTCGGCCAGCAGGCGCATGGGGCGATACAGCATGTAGATGTATAAAATAAATTCAATGATGCGGCCCGGAGTAACCGTAGGATGTTCCGCATAAATCATATTGCGGGTGCCCCACCATACTAACAAAGCAATGGATAATGCTGATAAAATTTCAACCACTGGAAAAAAAACCGAATAATACCAAACGGAACGAATATGAGCTTTGCGGTGACGGCGATTGATTTCTTTGAATTTTTCCAATTCGATAGCTTCGCGGTGAAAAGCCTGGATGATGCTCATACCGGTAATATGCTCCTGGGTAAACGCATTGAGGTTAGCTACTTCATTACGAACTTCTTGAAAAGTTTTACGGATGCCGTTTTTAAACATCCAGGTGGCTAAAATTAAAAATGGTACTGGGATTAAACTAATGAGCGCCAATTGCCAATCAATGTATAACATTACCCCCAATACCACAACAAGCTTCATTAAATCGCCAATAATGGAAAACAATCCATCGGTAAAAATATCCGCCAGGGTTTCCATATCATTTATAACCCGCGTAACCAAAGTACCAATAGGTGTACGGTCAAAGTATTGCAACTTAAACCGGGTGAGGTGGGCAAACAATTGAACACGAATATCCCGAATGACTGTTTGACCCATCCAACCTGATAAATAACTCTGATAATACTGAACCACCGTTTCTAGCAAAAGAATGCCCAACATAATACCACAAAACAACAAGAGCATGGGCAAGTTGGGCGTAAGCACAAAATGATCAACGGTATATTGAATAAGCCAGGGACGAACCGGCGAAAGTAATGCTAACACGATAGTAAGCAAAGCTGTCATCCTGAATCGGGATTGATACGGGCGGGTGTAGGTTAAAATCCTCCGAATGAGAGGTATATCAAACGCTTTGCCGGATGTAGCTGACATGGCTACAAAGAACGGAAGAAAAAATTAAAGGAAAAAGCAACGAATGGAAATGAACCCTTTCTATTTTTTTCCCAAGTGTTGCACTTACTGTTTAAATCTGCAGAAAAAAATTCAGACTTTGTTATTTGATATTATTATTTTTTTTAACTTAGATTTAAAATAAGAATTTATGAAAAGGAGTTTACTAATTTTATTTTTAATCACAATTTCACTTAATAACTCCAGTATATTTGGTCAAGCTGGCGTTAGAGCTGATGGCACTAATACTCGCATTATTTGCAGCGGTTCTCCTATTATTATTATGACCAACATGGGATACGCCAATAACGCCTCCGATAATCTTTTTGCTGCTGCAAATAGTGAAGTTATTTTTAATGGGGGAACTACTGTAAGTATTTCAAGCACTGGTGGATTTGATACTGAATTTTACAATTTAGAAATTAATAAAACGGGGGGTTCTGAAATTGATGTGGTAAGTAACAACGTAGAATTACGCATTCGCAACAATTTGGAAATGGTTTCCGGAAACATTGATATGAATGGTAATTTGGGAAGCACTATCACGTTAGGTGTAAGCCCTACGGTTACAGGTAATCTGATTCGTACCACCGGTCATGTTTACAACGGATATTTCAAACGTTTTTATTCTACTGCTGGGGCAAGTGATGTTGCAGGATGGGATATTCCTATTGGTATGAATGCATCAAACTATAATATGGCTCGGATATGGTACCCTTCCGGTGTTTCTACAGGAGGAAGTTTGCGGGCACGATTTGTAGCTTCAAATCCTATGTACACCGGGTTGCCACTCACCGATGCTAGTAATACAGCATGTAGTGCCGGAGGCCAACTCATAGATAACCTTGCTAACGAGGGATATTGGGAAATTAACCCAGGAGACGGATGGACAGCTGGACAAACTGATTTATACAATATTCGGCTGAATTATAGTGGTATTACAACGGTTACAAATCCCAATTGTTTAAGTATTGTAAAATCAGAAGACCATGTTTCGTGGATGCTGGAAGGAACGCATGGAGGAGTAACAGCACCGGTTGTTCGTCGTAACGGATTGGCCGGTTGGTCATGGTTTACGATAGGGAGTGAATTTACAACAAATCCTTTGCCTGTACAAATAGTAAAATTTGAAGTGAATTGTAGCAATAACAATTCCTTTTTAATTAACTGGGCTACGGTATCAGAAATTAACAATGCTTCATTCACCCTTGAACGCAGCAAAGATGCGTTTAGCTGGGAACATGTAACAACCATTCCCGGAGCTGAAAATAGTAATGAATATAAATCGTATCAATATGTAGATGCTGTGTATAATAGTGGTTATTACTATCGTTTGATGCAAACTGATTTTAACGGAGAAAAAACAATATATGGACCAGTGTATAAATACTGTTCAGATCGTCCAAATACATTAGACATTGTAAATGCATGGCAAAACAGTGAAAATAATATTAGTGTAATTGTAAATCTTCCGGCTGATATGGCATACACATTGAATGTATATGATATGACCGGGAAAAAATTAGATGTACTGAAAAGCCATGGAACTGCCGGGCTAAACCAAGTTACAATTGAAACAGAAACATTACGCAGTGGTTTTTACATTGTGTCGCTTCATGCAAATGATCAGCAAATTTCAAAAAAGATGCTAATTACAACCCAGAATTAAATTTTCGGTATAAAAATTAGCTTACAATTGTAATAGCACTACTGTCTGATATAAATCCTAAATTGTAAAGAAGAATCTTTTGTATTCTGAATTATAGGAGGGCAGTCGCTTGTTTCTCTGCCTCGTAGGGCGGATACACTCGTTGCCCTGTTGCAATATCCGCCATTGCGAGGGCGACAGCCCAAAGCAATCTGTATGCTAAAACGCATACACCGTACACGACAAACTACCTAAACGCATTGACAATGTGGTTTGCAACCTACACACCTTCTATCTCAATTATCAATTACGAATTATGAATGCAAGGCAATAAATACATCTTCAAATCAACTCCTCTTCAAATTGATTCATCTTGAAATTATCTGCCCCAAAGAGCGTACTGCTGCGGATGGCAGTGGAAAGCCCGCAGGGGCGAAGCCCACAGGGCACGGGGTAGCGGGGCTGAGGGCACGAAGACACCGCTACCCCGATGACCTGTGTGGCTGAGCCCCGAGGACTTGTAACGTACAGCCGCTTAAAGCAGCCTATTATCATTACGCTAATGACAATTTTTG
>CALEWF010000282.1 GCA_937925455.1 uncultured Flavobacteriales bacterium
CAGGGGCGAAGCCCATGGTGCTGCGGGCAGCAGAGCTGACGGCAGGAAGATACTGCTGCCCGCTTAGCACCATGTGGCTTTGCCCTGAGGACTTGTAACGGACAGCCGCTAGAAGCAGCCTTAATAAAAAAATTGATTGAAGTAAAAGATTATTTCAACATTTCTTTTTTCCGCTCACAGCGCTCAATGGATGATAGGGCATTATCAATTTGCTTATTGTCAAATACATAATAGATGTATTCTTTATATTTGAGGATGGCTTCGTCATACATGCCCCGCATTTCGTACATGATAGCATATTCGTTGGCAATTGTAGCCCGATTGATGGATGGGATTGTTTCGGCTTGAATGAGTAAAGCTTCCAGCTCTTGCCATTTTTTTAAGGTGCTAAGTACGATGGCATAATTGTAATATACTGAAGTATAATTGGGTGCAAACTTAAGCGCCAGCTTATAGTGTTCTTCAGCTTTGGTATAGTCTTGGTATTTGGTTTCGAAAATAAATCCTAAATGATTGTATGCTTTTCCAAAATCTGGGGCTTCTGCTATAATTGCTTCTAGTACTTCAATGGCTTCAGCGTTTTTATTTTCTTTAATTAGCTGATCGGCGTATAGAAATTGATCTTCCAATTGGTATTGATTCATGTGGTAGTATTTTTAATTAGCCAAAAGAGTAACAAATTCGTCGAAAAGATATCTTGAATCATGCGGTCCTGCTGAAGCTTCGGGATGATACTGTACTGAAAAAACTGGTTTGTTTTTAACCCGAATACCGGCTACCGTTCCATCATTCAGGTGTTTATGGGTAACTTGAACCTGGGGATGATTTTCAAGTACTTTTTCATCTGCTACAAACCCATGATTTTGAGAGGTAATTTCTCCTTTGCCGGTAAGGATGTTTTTAATGGGATGATTGATCCCTCGATGCCCATTAAACATTTTGTAGGTAGGTACTCCCATACTCCAACACAATACCTGATGCCCTAAACAAATTCCAAACACTTTTTTATCTTTTTTTACTAGCTGCTGTACTAAGCTAATTACCCCTGTAAGGGTTTCCGGATCACCTGGCCCATTAGAAATCATGAATCCATGTGGATTCCAAGCTTCCATTTCTTCTAAAGTCGAATTCATGGGAAAAATTTTGCAATAACAACCACGCTCTGCCAGGCATTGCAAAATATTTCGTTTAATACCTAGGTCAAGTACAGCAACGCGATAGGGAGAATTTTCGTTCCCAAAAAAATAGGATTCGCGGGTTGATACTTTGGAAGAGAGTTCTAGCCCTTTCATGGATGGCACTTCTTTCAGGCGGGCTTTTAGTATTTCTATGTTTAGTTCTTCAGAAGATATAATACAATTCATGGCTCCCTTGTTACGTATGTGCCGCACAATAGCCCGCGTATCAACATCGCTAATTCCTACGATATTATTTTTTTCAAAATACTCTTGTAAAGATCCGTCACATTGTTTGCGAGAAGGATGTTCCATGAAATTTTTACATACCAGGCCGGCAATTTTAACAGAATCAGATTCGCTTTCACGAGCTAACACGCCATAGTTGCCAATATGAACATGAGTAGTAACAACTACCTGTCCGTAATAGGAGGGGTCGGTAAAAATTTCCTGATAGCCGGTCATTCCGGTATTAAAGCAAATTTCGCCCGTAGTAGTGCCAATAATTCCACACGAACGTCCGTGAAAAACCGTGCCGTCTTCCAGAACAAGAACTGCCTGTGATTTTAACTGAAATTGCATGAGGTGATTTTGATTACAATGATACGAGTAAATTGTTGAACCCTATGTTTGTGTTGAAAAAGAGTTAAATACTTTTTGAACATGGGGAAAAGATGCCAAGAATTAATTTTTATTTCGGCTTACTAAAAATACTCCCCCAAAAATTAAAATGCTGCTGCCAATCATAATTAACGTAAGCTGATCTTTGCCAAGGCTAATGGCATGAAGGGCGGCAATCACAGGTTGTACATAAATGTAGATACTTACCACCGAAGCATGCAGGTATTTTAGTGCAAACATGTTAAACAGGTAGGTAATAAACGTAACACCCACTACAATGTAAATAGTTTTCCAAATTATATGAGGGGGGAAGGTATGCCATTGAATGGAGGCAAATTCCTGCCATCCGAAAGGAAAGACGAATGCCATGCCGAATAAAAATACCCATTTAATTACAAACAAAGGTTGATATTTCTTCATGAGCGGTTTGGCAATGACCATATATACAGCATACGAAGCAGCATTAAGTAAAACAAACAAATTGCCTAAAGACGGATTTGTTGCAAAGGAAGATGGGATGGTTCTATTAAGAATGAGGAGTACAGCTCCGCTTGCCCCTAATAATATACCTAGTGCTTTAGTGGTAGATATTTGTTCAGTAGCTGCCAGTGCCCCAATGAGTAAAACAAGAACGGGTGTTGCAACCATGATGATAGAGGCATTGATAGGTGTAGTAAGATTTAGGCCTTTAAAAAATAAGATTTGATTGGCCGCTACGCCAAATAACCCACCGGCAATAAACCGCCACCAGTGTTTCCGTTCAATTTTTGTAGAATCGTAAAATGCATGAAGTACCCAAAAAAGAAGATTGGCTCCTATCACCCGAAGCAAAATAAACCCTCCCGGCTGAATATAGAGGGGCATTACATCTTTGGCAATAACAAAATTTAACCCATAAATTAGATTTACAGCAAACAAGGCCAAATGTGCCCAAACAATGTTTTTTTTATGCTTCATTCTCAATTGTTCGTGCAGGGTTGGGTTTTTGTTAGTATCATTGCGGGTGCAATGTTAAACAAATCAGGGCGTACCAATGTTTGAAACAGACTTTTTTTCTACGTACCTGCTCAGGATATCCATTGGCCTGATTATGTTTGGCATGGGATTGAACCTTACGGTGAATGATTTTAAAAATATTGTTCTTCATCCCAAAGCACTTTTTACTGGGCTTTTTGCCCAGATGGTTTGGTTGCCTCTTCTGGCTTTGTTAATTATTTTCATTTTCCCGGTTTCTGATGAAATTAAGGTGGGTTTGTTTTTAGTAGCAATTTGTCCAGGTGGGGCAACATCCAATCTGCTGAATTTTTTGTTAAACGGAAATTTGGCGTTGTGTGTGTCGTTAACTTCTGTAAATAGTTTAATTACGCAATTTTCTATACCAGCGTTGTTAAATTGGATATTAGACTTTTATTTAGGAAGTAAAGCTGATATTCATTTACCCTTTTGGGAGTCTGTAATTCACATTTTATTGATTACAGCCTTTCCGGTAACGGTGGGAATTTTAGTAAGAAATCGCTGGGAGGTCTGGGCGCAAAAAATGCGTATGCCCTTTAAATTTATTCTTCCCGTGTTAATGGGGATAGCATTATTCGGCGCTATTTTCTTAGAAAAAAAAGATCCGATTAATATAACGTTGCAAGATTGGTTGTGGGTTTTCCCTATTACCTTGCTTTTAAATATGGGAGGGATGTTGGGAGGAGTTTTTTTTTCGAAGTTGGCTAAATTAGATAAACGAACTCAAATGACCATAGGAATTGAAGTTGGGTTGCAAAATACAACGTTAGCAATTGTTATTGCTCTAAGTTTTTTAAAAAGCCCATTTATTGCCGTGCCTGCCGCAATTTATGCATTATTTACTTTTTTTACTACTGCTATTTTTGGTATGATTATGTCAGGAAATAAAATTTCAATAATCAAATTGAAAAAGGGGCTTAGGAAGTAATGAATGATGTTTTATCAAAAACAATTTGATTTATTAAAATAAAGTTCTTAAAATGAAGTAAATAATTTAATATCTTTCTTTAGCACATTTATTGTTTTCTATTGAGTAATGTTTGTTTTAATATTTCATTTTTTTCTGAATTCAATATAATCAAAGCCATAATAATCTAAGTATTGTATAAAAAAATCAAAAATTTGTTTTTATTTGTATATTTTTTACTTTTGTGATATATTTTAAATTTATGGCAAAAAAAACAATTAAAAACAACATTACACCACCCGTTAATGATAATGATACACCACAGGTTATCGCTGTTAAACGTCGAGGTAGGCCTCCGGGTAGTAAAAACAAGGTAAAAAAAGCAGATAGCTCTCAATCAGATTCAAATAGTGAAGTAATCAAAACAAAAGGTAAACGAGGGCGTCCGCCGGGAAGCAAGAACAAACCCAAAGATTTGATCAATATTGAATCTTCATCCAATACATTAAATATGAGTCTTGGTGATATCCAATCACTCATCAGTTTTGTAGCAAAAAGTGGGGTATCCGAAGTGGATTTGGAAACACAAGGTGTGAAAATTGTAATTAAAACAACCAGTAGTACGGCTTATGTTGCTGCTCCGGTATCAGTTCCATCTCCTGTAGCAATTCCTGCACCGGTGCAGTCAATCGCCCCGGTAGCACCTTCTCCAGCAGCATCTGCTCCTACCCCATCAACACCCTCTGTGTCTGATGAATCAAAGTATATTACCATCAAGTCGCCGATGATCGGTACATTTTATCGCAGGCCTGGTCCAGATAAACCGGTATTTGTAAATGTTGGCGATGAAATAAAGCCGGGTAAAGTACTTTGTATCATTGAGGCCATGAAGTTATTTAATGAAATTGAGGCTGAGGTAAGCGGTAAGATTGTGAAGATATTGGTGGATGATGCATCTCCGGTTGAATACGATCAACCTTTGTTTTTAGTTGATCCCAGCTAATCTTTTTTACCTCAGAGTAGTTTAACAAAAACATAAGCACATGTTTAAAAAAATATTAATTGCCAACCGGGGCGAAATTGCCCTTCGGGTAATACGTACCTGCAAGGAAATGGGTATTAAAACGGTGGCTGTATATTCAACTGCAGATAAAGACAGTCTGCCGGTGCGTTTTGCTGATGAGGCGGTTTGTATTGGGCCTCCTTCCAGCAAAGAATCATACCTGAATATGGCAAATATTATTGCTGCTGCAGAAATTACGAATGCAGATGCAATTCATCCGGGATATGGATTTTTAAGTGAAAATTCAAAATTCTCTCGAATTTGCCAGGAACATGGAATAAAATTTATTGGACCAACGCCCGAGATGATTGATGCTATGGGCGACAAAGCAAGCGCCAAAGCAACTATGAAAGCTGCCGGCGTACCTACCATTCCTGGTTCTGATGGATTGATTGAGTCGCTTTCAGAAGCTAAAAAAATAGCCAAAGAGATTGGGTATCCTGTAATTATTAAGGCTACTGCCGGTGGTGGTGGCAAAGGAATGCGGGTTTTGTGGAATGAAAAAGACTTAAATGAACAATGGGATAAGGCTCGTCAAGAAGCAGGAGCTGCTTTTGGTAATGATGGTATGTATATGGAAAAATTCATTGAAGAGCCTCGTCACATTGAAATACAAATTGCCGGTGATCAATATGGTAAAGTTTGTCATTTAAGCGAACGAGATTGCTCTATTCAACGCCGTCATCAAAAATTGGTAGAAGAAACTCCTTCGCCTTTCATGACTAAAGAACTTCGTAATAAAATGGGCGAAGCGGCTATTAAAGCAGGAGAAGCTATCCGCTATGAAGGAGTCGGTACAATAGAATTTTTGGTGGATAAGCATCGTAACTTCTATTTTATGGAAATGAATACCCGTATTCAGGTAGAACATCCCATCACAGAAGAAGTTATTAACTACGATTTAATTAAAGAGCAGATTAAAATTGCCGCAGGTGTTGAAATTTCAGGGAAGAATTACTATCCTGAAATGCATGCCATAGAGTGCCGTATCAATGCTGAAGACCCATATAATGATTTTCGTCCTAATCCCGGAAAAATCACTAATTATCACTCTCCAGGAGGACATGGTGTACGGGTTGATACCCATGCGTATGCCGGTTATGTCATTCCACCTTATTATGATTCCATGATTGGAAAACTCATTGTGGTACATCAAACCCGTGAAGAGGCGATTGATACTATGCTACGTGCTCTACAAGAGTATGTGATTGAAGGTGTAAAAACTACCATTCCGTTTCATATTCAGTTGATGCAGAATGAAGATTTTCGTAAAGGGAATTATACAACCAAGTTCCTCGAAAATTTTAAATTGCAATAGTCATTAGAATTGTATAGCTATAAAAAAGCCGGAGGAATTTCCTTCGGCTTTTTTATAAAAAAATTTTTTTCATGGCTTATGATGATAAAACTGCTTTACAACTTTTAAAAAATTAAAGGTAGGATAGATTAGACGAATCAAGGATTGTTCCTTTTGATATGATGGTTTTTCCCATTCGGTTTTTTTTCTGTAAGCATATGAAGGTATCAACAATTGTGTAAATATAAGTACATTTATCATTAACACTATTGCTATAACCATTTTGAGGCTCGCTTGGGGAAGATACGATTTACAATTTTTTTCATTTATCATGTTAAATATGTTTTTCTGCATGATAAGATGAACGCACCAGCGGTCCGCTTTCTACATATCGTAATCCTTTTTTTAACCCTAGTTCACGGTAGTAAGCAAATTTTTCCGGGGTAATAAACTCTGCCACCGGGAGATGTTTTTTAGTGGGTTGTAAGTATTGACCTAACGTCATAATTTGCACTCCAACCGTTACCAAATCATCCATGGTTTCCAAGATTTCTTCTTCTGTTTCACCGAGACCCAGCATAATACCTGATTTGGTGGTAATACCGCTGTCGCTTAACCGTTTTAAAACCTCTAAGCTTCTGTCGTATTTGGCTTGTACTCGAACTTCTTTGGTTAATCGGCGTACGGTTTCTAGATTGTGAGAAACGATTTCCGGTTTCACCTCAATAATTCGTTTTAGGTTTTCCCATTTTCCTTGAAAATCGGGGATTAATGTTTCAATGGTAATTCCCGGGTTTAATTTACGAACTAATTCAACGGTTTTTGCCCAAATCACGCTGCCGCCATCTTTTAGGTCGTCTCGATCTACCGAAGTAATTACTGCATGTTTCAATCCCATCAGTTTAACTGATTTGGCTACACGCAAGGGTTCATATGGATCAACTTCTGCCGGTTTGCCGGTTGCAACAGCACAAAAACCGCATGAGCGGGTACATACATTGCCCAGAATCATGAATGTTGCAGTTCCTGCACCCCAGCATTCGCCCATATTGGGACAGTTGCCACTTTCACAAATGGTATGCAGTTTATGTTCAGTAACAATGTTTCTTACTTTTTTATACTCTTCGCCAATTGGAAGTTTTACCCGAAGCCAGTCGGGTTTACGGGTTCTAACTTCCTGCGCTTCAATCGGTGTTTGTATAGTGTTATTCATGATAAGTGATAAACAACGAAACTCCCTTAACGGTTTCATTAAATCTGAAATCAAATTTACATATTTTTACACGATTGGATTAAATCAATAAAAACAAAAATTATGAGTCAGATGCAACTTGTATATCATGGTGAACTTCGCTGTGAGGCTTCTCATTTTTCCGGGGCAAAACTTATTACAGACGCCCCGCCTGATAATCATGGCAAAGGGGAGACATTTTCGCCAACTGACCTGCTTTGTGTTTCATTGGCTTCATGCATGGTTACCATTATGGGTATAGAAGCCAGAAAGCTTGAAATACCTTTTAACTCGGTTTCGGCTGAGATTAAAAAATTTATGTTGGCAAACCCTCGGCGCGTAGGGAAAATACGGATTGAATTACGAATGCCTGAAAATTTAAAAGATCATCCACATCGGCAAATATTAGAACAAGCCGGCTTAAACTGCCCGGTAGCTTTAAGTATTCATCCCAACATTGAAAAGGATATAGAATTTCTATACGTATAAAAAGGGATGAAGATTAATTCATCCCTTTGAATTTTAAAATATTGTTTTATCAAATACTTTTTGCTTTAGCAGCTTCAGTTTTATGCCCGTAAGCCGGACAATTATCATGTGATTTGCATGATGAACAAGTAATTACAACTAATCCGAAAATAAATGCAAAAGAGGCAATGAGCGTTTTTTTCATAAAATTATGGGTTTATTTAAGTTAAGAATGCAATGCTTTAACGGCTTCGGTTTTTTGACCATATGCCGGACAATGTTCTTTAGTTTTACATCCGCTTACGGATATCAATCCAAACGTAGCTGCAATTAGATACAGAAAGATTTTTTTCATACGTGAATAATCAATTAACATTGCGTGTTGCGAAATTAGCATTTTTAGTTGTAGCTGTAAAATTATATTTGCAGATATTTTGAACATTTTGATTTATCTGATAAACGATAGCATTAACCATTTATTGTTAAACATTTGGAAAGTAATGAGTTAAATAAAAAAGTTCGGATAGATGACTCATGGTATGATGTATTGAAAGAAGAATTTGAAAAGCCTTATTTCCAACAACTTAAAGAATTTTTAGTTGCAGAAAAAAAGAGTCATGTGGTTTATCCTCCCGGTCCCTTGATTTTTAATGCATTTAATTCTACCCCGTTTGATCACGTAAAAGTGGTTCTCATCGGGCAAGACCCTTATCATGGGGCTGGACAGGCAGAAGGCTTGTCTTTTTCTGTACCATTTGGGATCAAACCCCCACCTTCACTGGTTAATATTTACAAAGAAATGAAAGATGATCTTGGGGTGGAGCCGCCGCGCCATGGGCATTTGGGAGCCTGGGCGAAGCAGGGAGTTTTGCTTCTCAATGCGGTGTTAACAGTTCGTGCCGGGCAACCGGGTTCGCATCGGGGTAAGGGATGGGAATTATTTACCAATCAGGTAATTCATTTGCTTTCAGAACAACGGGAACATCTTGTTTTTTTTCTTTGGGGCAAATATGCTCAGGAAAAAGAGGTACTAATTAATGAATCCAAACATCTGGTTTTACGTGCAGCTCATCCGTCACCATATTCTGCGGCTTCCGGATTTTTTGGTTGCAAGCATTTTTCTAAGGCAAATGCTTACTTAGAGTCGCATGGCATTCAACCCATCGAGTGGAAACTGAGTTGATTAGTCAAAATAACTATAGTTTTCGTTGCCTTTGAGCTGAATGATAAATTCATACATCAGGCGAATTACATTTTCTACATCTTCTGTTTTTACGCTTTCTACCGTAGTGTGCATGTATTTTAACGGCAGCGAAATTAAAGCAGATGCTACTCCTTCGGCAGAATAAGCAAACGAGTCGGTATCAGTGCCGGTAGAGCGGTCAGCCGTAGTACGTTGAAATGGAATTTCTTTATCCTGTGCTACCCGAATAATATGACGCAACAAATTGTTTTGCACAGCAGGTCCATAGGTCAATACCGGGCCTTTTCCACATGAAATATCGCCAATCATTTCTTTGTCATACATGGGTGATTGGGTGTCGTGGCATACATCTGTAATTATAGCTAAATTGGGTTTAATCCGTCGGGATATCATTTCTGCGCCTCGTAAGCCTATTTCTTCTTGAACGCTGTTTATGATGTATAATCCAAATGGCAGCGTATGATTATTTTCTTTTATAAGGCGGGCAACTTCAGCAATCATGAACCCACCAATTCGATTATCCAACGCTCTTCCGGTAATGAATTTACCGTCATTCAGCCAAATCATCTCGTCTTCAAAAGTTACCACACATCCTACATGAACTCCCATTTTTTCAACTTCTTCACGATTGTCACATCCGCAATCCAAAAAAATGGTTTTTAAAGTGGGGGCATCTTCTTTATCCTTCGTACGTACATGAATGGCTGGCCAACCGAAAACTGCTTTAACAATTCCTTTTTCGGTATGGATATTTACTCGTTTGGAAGGAGCAATCAGCGGATCGGAGCCTCCGTTTCTTTTTAGATATATATAGCCTTTTTCGTTGATGTAATTAACATAATAGGCTATTTCATCGGCATGGGCTTCAATGGCCACTTTATAAGGTGCTTCTGGGTTGATAACTCCCACTACGCTGCCATAGATGTCTGTAATAAACGTATCAACATACGGACGAAGGTAATTCATCCAAATTTTTTGGCCTTTTGATTCAAATCCGGTAGGGGATGCGTTGTTTAAGTAAGCCTCTAAAAATGTTTTACTTTCTGTTCTCATGAAACTAAGGTATGTTTTTTTGGTTTAACAAAAAACTATTTTTTACATCAAATTTCAAACAATCAATATTGTATATACTTTTATCCATAAGATTACGTTAAAAGTAAAAAATCAATGGCTATCGGTAAAGTTGTTTTGTTTTTTCAATGTTTTGTTTTTTCACTAAGCTTCGTTTTTGCACAAACCTTGCAAGAACAAAGCTTAGCCATGGAGTATCTTTCCAAAGGGGAGTATGATAAAGCACTTACTTTTTATGAAAAATTTCATAATTACGAACCCGGCAATCTCGAATTTTATAAAAATTACTTGGTTTGTTTGATGGAGTTGAAGGATTTTAAGACTGCTGAAAAAATCATAAAAAAACAAATTAAGGAATTTAAAGACAAACCTGTTTACACCCTCGATTTGGGTATTTTCTACCGAAAGGTTGGCGATGAGAAAAAGGCCAAACAAATTTTTGATGATTTGATAAAAAATGCGGCGGGACCTTGGGAAAGGTTTGATGAATTGGCACAGCTGTTTTTGTTAACCGGAGAAAATCAATATGCCATACAAGTATATCAAAAGGCATTAAAAGTGGTGGGAGATACACCCTTTATCCGTATAAAATTGGCTGAAGTGTATGGTATTATGGGTGATAATCAGCAAATGATAAATGAATTGGCGGCCGTATTGCAAAAAGATGAATCTCAAAAAAATGCCATTCAAAATGTATTGATAACCCTGTTGGATGATAATCCGGAAAGCGAGTTAAATCAATTGGTAAAAAATACCTTATTGAGGGAAGTTCAGAAAAATCCCTCCAACATTGCTTTGGCTGAAATGCTAATTTGGTTATTTATTCAACATCGCAATTTCGAGGCTGCATTTACGCAGAGCAAAGCGCTTGATAAACGAATTAACGGTCAGGGGGATGATTTGATGCAGTTGGGGCAGATTTGTATGGAGAACCGAAAGTATGATATTGCCGTAAAGTGCTATGAATACGTAATTTCAAAAGGAGCAGAGTCGTACAATTATATTTCTGCTCGGATTGAACTGCTTCGTGTATTGAATATTAAATTGATGGAAGATTTTCATCTTAATAAGGATGAACTATTGAATTTAGAAGCCAACTACATTAGTACTTTGCAGGAAATAGGACTTTCTCCTCAGGCTGCCAGCTTAAAGATAGAGCTTGCTCATTTGCAAGCATTCTATCTCGATAAGTCGGCAGAAGCTAAAAAGTTGCTTCAGGAAATGTTAGAACGACATCAAGGTAAAGCAGAAGATTTGGCAAAAGCTAAAATGAAATTAGCAGATATATTAGTAATGGAAGGGGATATGTGGGAGCCTTCTTTGTTATATGGTCAGGTGGAAAAAGATTTTAAAAATGATATTCTTGGTCAGGAAGCTAAATTTAGAAATGCTAAGCTTTCGTTTTATCGGGGGGAATTTACCTGGGCCGAAGCTCAAATGAAAGTGCTGAAGGCCTCTACCTCAAAACTCATTGCCAATGATGCATTGGCGCTTTCACTCTTGATTATGGACAACAGCGGTATGGATACTAGTTTTACAGCATTAGAAATCTATTCAAGAGCTGATTTGTTGATTTATCAAAATAAATTAGAAAAAGCAGATAAAACCTTAGATACTTTAATTGCCATGTTTACGTATCATCCCATTCTGGATGAAGTGTATTTTAAAAAAGCTGAAATAGCATTAAAGAAAGCCGATTATAATTTGGCGATTCAGCAGTATGAAAAGATTTTGAAAAATTATCCTACCGATATTTTAGCAGATGATGCATTGTTTCGTATGGGAGAT
Organism: uncultured Flavobacteriales bacterium; assembly: GCA_937925455.1. Taxonomy (GTDB): domain Bacteria; phylum Bacteroidota; class Bacteroidia; order CAIKAF01; family CAIKAF01; genus BA4. The sequence continues at coordinate 11,840 of CALEWF010000282.1, forward strand.
ATTTACGAGCGAAAATTAGATGATATAGCCAAAGCCATGGACTGTTATCAACGCATTATGCTGGAATATCCAGGAAGTATGTATGTTATAGAAGCAAGAAAACGTTATCGCCAGCTTCGGGGAGATAAGGTGAATTAAATTTCAGGGATAGATTTTTTTTATTGCTTATTTCTTATTTCCTGATAAAGGTTTTCGTAAATAGGAAGTATTTTTTTTATGTCAAAATCAGCTGCACGAAGCTTGGCATTTTCTGAAAATTGTTTTCTACGTTCATCATTTTCTAAAATGTAAATAGCATTTTTTGCCATATCGGCATAATCGCCTACATTACTTAAAAATCCCGTTTTGCCATGTATTTGTACTTCGGGCACTCCCCCCACGTTGGTACTTATAACAGGCACTCCGCTGGCCATAGCTTCCAACGCTGAAACACCAAAACTTTCAGCATCAGAAGGAAGCATAAATAAATCAGCACAGGGTAAAATGTTTTCGGTGGATTTAATTTTTCCTAAAAAAATAACATCTTTTGAAATGCCTAAAGTTCCCACTAAGTCTTCTGCCGGTTGCCTTTCCGGCCCATCTCCTATTAATACCAGCTTAGATGGGATATGTTTGCGAATGATATCAAATGCCCTGATTATATCCGGAATGCGTTTTACCGGACGAAAGTTTGAAATATGCATAATTACTTTTTCTCCATTCGGAGAAGTAATTTTTTTGATGCATTCGTCAGGATTGAATTTATACAAAGAAGTATCAATGAAATTATAAATAACACGAATGTTATTGATAACTTCAAAATGCCGCAGCGTATCTTGCCGCAAGCTTTCCGATACGGCCGTTACGGCATCACTATGGTTGATGGCATAGGTAATTACCGGTTTGTAAGAACTGTCTTTTCCCACTAAGGTAATGTCTGTTCCGTGCAAGGTGCAAATAATGGGAAGATGCATTCCTTTGGAAAGTACTATTTGTTTTGCAAGTAAAGCTACCGAAGCATGAGGAATGGCATAATGCACATGTAATATATCCAGCCTTTCATGCAAGGCAACATTCACAATTTTACTGGTTAGGGCAGTTTCGTAAGGATGATATTCAAAAAGCGGATAAGAAGGTACATTTACTTCATGATAAAATACATTTTCCATAAACCGGTCAAGACGTACCGGCTGACTGTATGAAATAAAATGTATTTGATGCCCTTTTCGAGCCAATGCCATTCCTAGTTCGGTAGCCACTACACCGCTCCCCCCAAAGGTGGGATATAAAACCATCCCAATTTTCATAATAGATTTTTATTTCGTCAGGGTGAAATTAAAGAATTGTATTACTTTTAAGTAACTATTTCAGAGAAATTAAGTTCATGGCAACGCATGCAGAAGAAAATTACCTGAAAGCAATATTTAAACTTTCTGGCAGGCATAATCGTGCTGTATCTACCAATGCCATTGCCGATGAACTTCAAACCAAAGCCTCCTCGGTAACCGATATGATGAAAAAGCTTTCAAATAAAAAGCTAATTCATTATAAGAAATATCAGGGCGTTACACTAACCCGTAAAGGGAAAGTGCTGGCCACCATGGTTATTAGGAAACACAGGCTGTGGGAAGTGTTTTTGGTAGATAAATTGAATTTTAAATGGGATGAAATTCATGAACTGGCCGAACAATTAGAGCATATCAAATCGGAACGGTTGATTGATAGATTGGACCAATTTTTAGGTTTTCCTAAGTATGATCCTCATGGAGACCCAATTCCTGATAAAAATGGAAATATTGATCACCATAAAGACGAAACCTTGAGTGATTTGGTAGTAGGCGATGAAGCTATAATTGTAGGAGTAAAGGAGCATTCGGCAGATTTTTTACAATACTTAGATGGCGTGAAACTCGTTTTAGGTACACGTGTTTTTGTAAAGAAGCGCTATGAGTATGATCATAGTCTGATTATTGATTTGGGAGGAAAAGAACTGATGGTTTCTGACCAAGTGAGTCAAAAGTTATTTGTGAAAAAAGTAAAGTAAGTTACTTCATTCTTTTTTTCTTAAAAAAATCACTGAGTATGCGGCTACATTCTTCTTGCATTACTCCACTGGTTACCTGTGTTTTTGGATGTGTAATGTTTTCAATATATCGTCCAAATCCATATTTTTTGTCAGAGGCTCCATAAACAATTCTTCCAATTTGTGCCCAACGCAATGCACCGGCGCACATAAGGCAGGGTTCAAGCGTGATGTAGATGGTACATTCATCTAAATATTTTGAACCTAGATAATTGGAGGCCGAGGTGATAGCCTGCATTTCGGCATGGGCAGTGATATCATTCAGGGTTTCGGTAAGGTTATGCGCCCGGGCGATGATTCGATTGTTTGATACTACAACACAGCCTATTGGCACTTCATCTTCATCAGCAGCTTTTTGGGCTTCCCGAAGTGCTTCTTTCATGAAATATTCGTCGGTAAATAGGTTTAACTCCATGTTGAGCATAAAATTATAAGAGATATTTTTAAACGATGCCTATGTGGTGTTTATTGATTTAAAATTAGTACCAAATTGTCATAAAAACATTGATATTAAAATATAATAGGCTGCTTAAAGCGGCTGTACGTTACAAGTCCTCGGTGCTCAGCCACACAGGGCATCGGGGTAGCGGTGTCTTCGTGCCCTCAGCCCCGCTACCCCGTGCCCTGTGGGCTTCGCCCCTGCGGGCTTTCCACTTCCATCCGCAGCAGACGGGGCAACGGGTGAATCCACTCCTACGAGGAGGAGAAACACCCTGCCGCATCTCAATTGATTAAAAAATTCTAATGACAATTTGGGGATAAAAAATAGTCTGTTTTTTCATGTTGTTTTTTTTGACAAATGCTGTTTTTTGTTATTCTTTTCATGTATCATTTTTAAGAATATTGTAGTTATATTCTAAGTAAGTTATATCACAAGGGCTAACAATATCAAAAATTTATAGAATAAATTGCTTTTTTCATAGTTGTTGGGGAACGTAAACCGGCAGTCAGAAGAGAGATTGCCGGTTTTTTACAGTTTCAATTTTTTAAACATTCCTTCCGGGATACTTCGAATAATACACATAATATATCTCCACATCCACAACACATACAAAACATTTTGCTTTTTTGCTGCTGCACGATAAATAGCTTTAGCAACATGTTGGGGCGTAGCAGTTAATTTAGGATTCAGGGGCATTCCTTCTGTCATGGCAGTTTTGATAAATCCCGGTTTTACAGTAAGCACATGAATACCATGATAAAATAATTTGTTTCGTAACCCACTTAAGTAGGCTGTAAATCCAGCTTTAGCACTGCCGTATAAAAAATTGCTTTGGCGTCCTCGTTCACCGGCTACTGAGCTTATCCCAATGATGGTTCCTTGGGTATTATGCTTTAGCATGAATGAAGCCGCCACATTAAGAATAGAAACAGCTCCTACATAATTAACATCCATAATTTTTTTTGCTTCTGTCCAATCTTCTAATCCCTTGTCTGTATTTCCTAAATAGCCGAATACACAAATTACAACATCCGGAGAAAGTGGAAGCTGATTATAAAATTGTTCATGTGTTTCGAACTTTTCTGCATCAAATTCCAAAGCATAGGCTTGGATATTATATCGTATTTTTAAATCACTTACCATGGGCTCAAGTCTTTGATATTGGCGGGCTGCAAGCATTATTGTATGTTTATTAAATGCGTATTCATGCGCTAATGCTTTTGCCACATCCGAAAGTGCTCCTAATATTAAAACATTTGCCATGTTATTATTGATTTAATGGTTAAAAATACCTAGAATTTTTTTAGAAAGACATTTTTGATAATTGTGTTTTTAAGGTTAGCAAGGTGATAAAATAAAACAAAGGTTCTGTTTCATAGCGCATGCGTTGAGATTCGTTGGGGTCTATGGTGCAATAGATGCAAGATACAATAATCAGCCAGAGGATGATAAATTGCGTGAAAGGGGTTTGCTTTTTCCAATGCAGAAGAAGCCATATCAAACTAATTATATACATGGGTAAGTACCAGGAAAGTCGAAGTATAGAATATTTCCCATCAGCCGAATAAATATGAATGTTGGGTAAATCAAACCAATCTACTAACCAAGTATTATTCCATTGAAAAAATTGATTTTTTTTATTATACATTTCATCGCAAAGCGGACTACCGAAGTAGCTGAAAA
>CALEWF010000283.1 GCA_937925455.1 uncultured Flavobacteriales bacterium
AAAGAAAAAGTTATGACAGAAATTACTGCACTCTGTGCCCTTTGTGTTAAACTTTGTGTTCTTTGTGGTAAAAAGCATTAAACCTGAATAGTAAACAAATTTTTTAACCACAAAGAACACAGAGATACACGGAGAACACAAAGAAAATGAAAGTAAAAAAAAATACTGTATTGCTCTGTGCTATCTATGGTTATTTATGTAACAGTGGCTACGTAGGTTTTTGTTTTTCTGGATGCCTACGAAAAATTTCTAATGCAGAATTTGGGTTAAATTACGAATTATCAATTACGAAATTATTACAACTTTAAATCAACTCATCTTCAAATCTGCACATCTTCAAATCTGCTGCGGATGGAAGTGGAAAGCCCGCAGGGGCGAAGCCCACAGGGCACGGGGTAGCGGGGCTGAGGGCACGAAGACACCGCTACCCCGATGCCCTGTGTGGCTGAGCCCCGAGGACTTGCAACGAACAGCCGCACCAAGCAGCCACATTTCATTTAATATAAAATCCTGATTAAATTTTAGGATTCAATTAGTTTCTACTTCTGCGTTTCAATTCCTGGGTTATTAAGGAAAGTTCACGGCCGGTTTGCCCCTTTACCGAGGTGTTTTCTTCGGCTCGGCGGATAAGGTAAGGCACCACTTCTTTTACGGGACCATAGGGTACATATTTAGCTACGTTGTATCCGGCTTTTGCCAAGTTAAAACTTATGTGGTCGCTCATGCCCAAAAGTTGTGCAAACCAAACATGAGGATGATTAGATGGAATATTTTTAGATTGCATGAGATGAACCAAAAATTGGGCACTTGCTTCATTGTGTGAACCGGCACAAAATGCAATATCTTCTATGTTTTGGATGCAATACTTTAGGGCGGCATCAAAATCGCGGTCGGTGGCAGATTTGTCTGGCTGAATGGGGTCAGGGTAATTCAAGGAGACTGCCCGGCTGCGTTCTTTTTCCAAATAAGCTCCGCGAACTAATTTTAATCCGATTTTTATTCCATGCTGTTTGGCTTGGTAGTGAAGATTTTTGAGGTATTCCAACCGGTCATGCCGATATAATTGTATGGTATTGTAAATAATAATTTGCCGATGATTGTGCTTCAGCATCATTTCCCAAGCCAATTGGTCAATAGCCGGTTGAATCCAGGTTTCCTCAGCATCAATAAAAACAGGTTGTCTGGTGGAGAAAGCTTTTAGACAAATGGTTTCAACACGTTTTTTTACGTTTTCCCATTCTTCACTTTCTTCTTGGGTTAATGGTGTGGCTTGGCTTAGTTTTTCCAGTAATTCCTGCCGGGCTAAGCCGGTTACCTTAAACACGCAAAAAGGGATGCGCTCATCGCCGGAGGCTTTATCAAAGGTGCGAAGTATTTCATGAAGCGAAGCATCAAAGCTTTTTTCGTCATTTTTTCCTTCTACCGAATAATCGAGGATAGTACCGATATGATATTTCCATAATTGCTGAATGGTAGGCTCGCAGTCTTCAATGGATTCGCCTCCGACAAATTGTTTAAAAAGGGTAGCTTTGATAATACCTTGAATGGGTAAATGAAGAGCAAATCCCAGCTTGGTTAAAAATTTTCCGGTATTCACCATCCACTTGGCTGATAGCATTTTAAACAGCCAGTATGCTCTTTGTAATTCCGGTGTAGATTTGCTTTCAAAAGCGATGGCGGTATTTTCAAATTCTACCTGCATACAAGTACACAAACGTAGCTTAAAAATTCTGCTTTTACAACGCTGATGTTTTCTTTAACTAAACAGGATTCTGTTACATTTGTTTTGACATATATCACATAGAATTCATGGATTTTCAGGCTAATCTTAGTCCGGTTTTTTTTGAAAACAAATCCTTTACAACTTGGAATTTGTGGATTAAAGATAGAATGCTCAACCGGTTGTTTGTGCTTGTAGATGAACATACAAAATTATATTGTTTGCCTTTGTTAAAGGCAGCTACATCTTCCGAGACTTTAATTCATGAAATGGTTGTTCCAGCGGGTGAATCGAGCAAATCGTTAGAATATGCAACCCATATATGGAAGTACTTGATTGCATCACATGCTACCCGAACCGATTGTTTGGTAAATTTAGGGGGGGGGATGATTACAGATTTGGGAGGCTTTGCAGCTTCATTGTACAAACGGGGAATGCGGTTTGTGCATTTGCCAACTACTTTGTTAGCCCAGGTAGATGCTTCGATAGGAGGTAAAACGGGAGTTGATTTTGAACATATTAAAAACATGCTGGGTACCTGGAGTCAACCGGATGCAATATTTATTTTAACTGATTTTATAGATACACTGGATGAGCGGCACGTGAAAAACGGATGGGCAGAAATGATGAAGCATGCACTGATTGCATCACCTGAATATTGGCAGGAGGTAAAACAATTTGAACCACAACATATTTCACATTTAATTCAACGTTCGGTAAAAATTAAAATGAATATTGTAAGAAAAGACCCTTTTGAAAATAAACTTCGCAAAATATTAAATTTTGGACATACCATAGGGCATGCACTGGAAGCGTATTTTATGAAACTAGCTCCAGATGCGGTGTTGCATGGCGAAGCCATAGCTGCCGGAATGATTTGTGAAGCGTGGATTGCTACCCGTTGTTGTGGTTTATCAGGGAAAGTGTTTCATGAAATTGAAAATGCACTGAATAATATTTTTCATCGATTAAATTTTTCTGAAACAGCTATTCCGGAAATACTGGAATACATGATGCAGGATAAAAAAAATATTCAACATGAAATACGCATGGCATTGATTACTTCAATCGGAGAAGCCTTGCCAGAAGTTTCCGTCAATAAAGATATCATCGTTCAATCCTTGCAAATGTATCTGAAAGGATGAATATTCCTGTTTTTTTGATTACACATACCAGAAATGTTTTGGATACGCAGGTGGTTTTACCTGCTTCCAAAAGTATTTCCAATCGGGCACTCATTATTCAGGCACTTACTAATCATTCATTTCATATAGAAAATATTTCAACCGCAGAGGATACGCAATTACTACAAAAAATACTTCATGAAAATTCACCTGTTATTTATACCGGAGACGGGGGAACTACTTTCCGTTTTTTACTAGCTTATCTTTGTACCTTAGACAAAACATTTGAATTAAGCGGTTCAGCACAATTTAACCGCAGGCCCATTACTCCGCTGGTAGATGCGCTACGACAAATAGGTGCGGATATTCGTTATTTGCAAAAAGAAGGATTTGCTCCTGTTCGCATTTCACCATCATCGTTACAGGGTGGTGACGTATGGGTGGATGCATCGGTAAGTTCGCAATTTATATCATCATTGATGTTGATTGGTCCGATATTGACCCGTGGAATCCGTATTCATTTATTAAACGAAGTGGTATCATCAACCTATATTGAAATGACGGCTGCTGTAATGAATGAATTTGGCGTGAAGGTATATTGGAACGAACGATTGATTGAAATTCCGCCACAATCTTATCAATCAAAAATCTTTCAGGTAGAATATGACTGGAGTTCAGCAGCATTTTGGTATCAATGGATAAGTATGTTGTCGCCAGGTAATAAGGTATTGCTCAAAGGGTTGAAAAAAACGGGCATACAAGGAGATGAACAAGCTTGGACAATTTTTTCTTGGCTGGGAGTAAATTCTAAGGAAACTTCAAATGGAATTTTGATATGTAAAACATCAGATACCATCTCTCATGATTTTTCTGACCCCATTGATCTTAAAAATTGTCCGGATTTAGCCCCTGCGTTTATTGCTGCATTGGCTGCCCATCGAATCAAAGCCAAAATTGTTGGCCTACAAACACTGGTTATAAAAGAATCAAATCGTATTCAAGCACTACAATCAGAATTGAGAAAACTGGGTGTAGTTACATCAGCCGGAGCAGATTGGCTTTCGTTAGATGGTTATACCAACCATTTAGCTAATACACCATGGCTTGATTCGCATGATGATCATCGCATTGTCATGGCTCTGGCTCCGTTTTCAATCATATATTCCGGGATACGATTATCCAACCCAAACGTGGTTAAAAAGTCTTATCCTGAATATTGGGAGCAACTGCAACAAGTGGGATTAATACAAATTAACAGGATATAAATTCTCGACTGATGTTTTCAAGTTACCTTTGAATTAAATTTAGTTTACTTATGAAGCAACATTTACTTATAGTAACAGCCATTTCCGGATTGGTGGCAATTTCCTGCGGAGGAAATAAACAAAAAGAAAAATTGAAAGAAATAAAAAATCAGGCCATTGATCTTTCTATGCTTGATTCTTCTATTAATCCTGCGGATGATTTTTTTGATTATGTAAATAGTAAATGGATAAAAGCTAATCCAATACCTGCCTCTAAAAGTGCATGGGGGGCATTTTATGAATTGGATGAAAAAAGCATGGCTGTATTAAAAGATATTCAAGAAAAGGCAGCGGCAGATCAATCGGCCGAAGAGGGCTCGAATATACGTATCATCGGAGATTTTTATCGCTCTGCTATGGATTCGGCAGGTATTGATAAATCTGGGCTGGAACCCTTAAAGCCATTACTGTCAGAATTAGATACGTTAACTTATTCAGCTGTGGCAACATTGTATGGAAAATATACGCGGATAGGAATAACAACTCCCATCGCATTTTATGTAGAACAAGATTTTAAAAATACTACCCGATACATCTCATACATTTATCAAAGCGGATTAGGATTGCCTGATCGGGATTATTATTTCCGTACGGATGAAAGCTCTAAAAAGTATCGTGATGAATATGTGAAGTATGTGCAGCGAATATTTGAATTGGCCGGATATGAATCCAAAGATGCTGAAGTTAAAGCAAAATCTGTATTTGAATTAGAAACCTTACTGGCTAAAGCTTCCATGACGTTAGTAGAACAGCGTGATCCATATAAAACCTATAACTTGATGAAGATTGAGGAATTACGGAAACTTACCCCCAACTTTACTTGGGATGTTTATTTCCGTGATTTAGGAATTGCTGCACCTGCTGAAATTGTAATAGGACAACCAGACTTTTTGAAAGCATGGAATGGATTGCTTAAATCAATAAAAATGGATATATGGAAAGATTACTTCCGTTTTCATGTAATAAATAGCTATGCGGAGCAACTAAGCACTGATTTTGAAAGAGCACATTTTGAATTTTATGATAAAATTTTAACTGGCAAACAAGAAATGGAGCCACGTTGGAAGCGAGTAACAAACCTTGCAGGTTATTTACTTCGTGATATTCTTGGGCAGGAATATGTAAAAGTAGCATTTGATGAAAACGCTAAAAAAGAAGCCCTGGAGTTAGTAGAAAATCTTCGCATGGCTTTGGCAGAGCGTATTGATAAGCTTACCTGGATGGGCGATAGCACAAAAATGAAAGCCAAGGAAAAGTTGAATAAAATGATGGTAAAAATTGGTTATCCCGATAAATGGAGAACCTACGATGGCTTGCAGGTAAAAGCGCAGCATTATGCACTTAATGTGATGGCGGGTATAGAATATGAGTTTAAACGTAACCTGGCTAAATTGGGCAAAGAAATAGACAGGACGGAGTGGGGTATGGGGCCACAGACTGTAAATGCTTATTACAATCCATTGCTAAACGAAATTGTCTTTCCTGCGGCTATTTTGCAACCTCCATTTTTTAATCCAAAAGCTGATAAAGCCGTAAACTATGGAGGAATTGGAATGGTGATAGGTCATGAATTAACCCATGGCTTTGATGACCAAGGACGGCAGTTTGATGCTAATGGTAATCTTTCAAATTGGTGGACAGCCGATGATGAAAAACGTTTTAATGAATTGGCAGCTCGTTTTGTAAAACAATACAGCACTTATGTGCCGTTAAAAGATATTCACATCAATGGCGAACTTACCTTGGGAGAAAATATTGCAGACCTTGGTGGGATGATTATTGCGTATAGCGCATTTAAAAAAGCAACTTCCGGAAAAAAAGAAGAACCTATTGATGGATTAACTCCCGATCAGCGATTCTTTATCAACTTTGCTCAAATTTGGAGAACTCACTATCGGGATGATGCTGCAATCCAACGTCTATACACTGATCCGCATTCTCCTCCTAAGTATCGTGTAATTGGTACACTTACTAATATGCCCGAATTTTACACATCTTTTAATGTAAAAGAAGGGAATAAAATGTACACTCCAGATTCCTTGCGTTGCGTGATGTGGTAATAATTTTAAGCTGGTTGCATGGAGTTTTTAGCATGTATCCATGCAACAGCTTTTTCAAACGATTTGAAAACACGGGTAATGTTTCGATGATGGAAAAAAAGTTTTACCCAAAGTGAAATAATAATTTGTTCAAACGTACTATTTACCACAACAGCCACTAAAGTGGCCGGATACTCTTCTTCGTGTACTACACTGTACCGAAAGGCATCAAATGTCATCCAAACTTTTTTACTTTTCTCAAATATAAAAGGCTGTTTTTTGCCCTTGGTTATTTCATGATACAGTTCCATTAATAACTTCTGTTTTTCCTTATTAATGGTAACATCTGTTTTGGCATACACATGAATAATCCCATCTTTACGTTGGGCAACAATAAAATCTACTGTTTCAATTCGAGTCAGTAAATTATCTCTGTCTTGCATAGCAGGATTCGTGAAACTTACATCATAGTAAACAGATGATTAAGGATTTGCAAAATTAATTAAAAAGCATGTAGTGGATTTATCTTTGATATTAATTATTCTAAACAGAGGATTTTTTACATTTGTTCCTTAATTGAAAAATAAATGGCAGTAACCATTGAAACGGTAAAAGATCTTATTAGACGCCTGGATGCGTTAAGGGGGTCTCTTTGACATTGATTCAAAAATCATAGAATTAGAAGAAGAAAACAAAATTCGACAAGATCCTGCATTTTGGAATGACCCTAAAAAAGCGGAACAGGTAGAAAAAGCCATTCGCCAAAAAGAAAAACTCATCGCTGAATTTAATAAAGCCAAATCGCGGATTGACGATTTGCAAGTTTTATTTGACTTTTACAAAGAAGGCGAAGCTTCTGAGCAAGATTTGGAAATGCAATATCAATCTGCCTTGGCTGCCTTGGAAGAGTTGGAATTTAAGAAAATGCTCAGTGGCAAAGAAGACCACTTAGATGCTATATTGCAAATTACGGCTGGAGCCGGTGGTACTGAAAGCTGTGATTGGGCATCCATGTTAATGCGGATGTACATTATGTGGGCAGAGAAACATGATTATAAAGTAACCGAAGAAGATTTGCAAGAAGGTGATGTAGCTGGTATAAAATCCGTTACCCTGAAAATTAGTGGAGAATATGCTTATGGATATTTAAAAGGAGAAAATGGGGTGCATAGACTGGTAAGAATTTCACCGTTTGATGCCAATGCAAAGCGTCATACTTCGTTTGCCAGCGTGTATGTATATCCGTTGATAGATGATACCATAGAAATAGAAGTAAAAGATTCAGACATTGAATGGGAAACTTTTCGTTCTGGGGGAGCCGGCGGACAGAATGTAAACAAAGTTGAAACAGCTGTTCGATTATATCACAAACCTACCGGAATAATTATTAAAAATCAGGAAAGTCGCTCACAACTTCAGAATAAAGAAAATGCCCTTCGATTGTTAAAGTCGCAGCTCTACGAAATGGAGATGCGAAAACGCAATGAAGAGCGGGATAGAATTGAAGGAAATAAAAAGAAGATTGAGTGGGGTTCACAAATCCGAAGTTATGTATTGCACCCATACAAAATGGTAAAAGATGTACGTACCAATTATGAAACTAGCGATGCACAAGGCGTATTGGATGGAAATATTGATGGTTTTTTAAAAGCATATTTAATGGAATATAACTAATCATGGCAGCTACTTCAAAAGTTACAATTTATCATAATCCGCGGTGCGGAAAAAGTCGAAATGCGTTGAAGGTATTGGAAGATACAGGAGTAGAATTTACTATCGTAGATTATCTGAAAAATCCCCCAGATAAATCAACAATAAGTGATATAATTAAAAAACTTGGCATAAAGCCGGGTGATTTGGTTCGACAAAAAGAATCAGTTTTTATTGAAAATTACAAAGGCAAATCATTATCGGATGATGAATGGATCAATGCTATGATTCAACATCCCATTTTAATTGAAAGGCCGATTGTCATTGTAGGTTCAAAAGCATGGATTATCCGAACAGATGATGCCTTACATCATTTAAAAATCTTATTAAGTAAATAATTGATTAACCAATAAAATGATCGAACTATGAATTGCCGGATAGAAAAAGACACTATGGGCGAAGTGCAGGTTCCTGCCGATAAATACTGGGGTGCACAAACTGAACGAAGTAGAAACAACTTTAAAATTGGGCCGGAGGCCAGTATGCCCAAAGAAATTATTTATGCTTTTGCCTATTTGAAAAAGGCAGCAGCACATGCCAACCATGATTTGGGAGTTTTAAGTGTAGAAAAGCGAGACCTAATAAGTAAAGTGTGTGATGAAATTTTGGAAGGGAAATTAGATGATCAGTTTCCATTGGTAATCTGGCAAACGGGTTCGGGCACACAAAGCAATATGAATGTAAATGAAGTGATAGCTTACCGGGCGCATGTGTTGAGTGGAGGGAAATTAACAGATGAAAAAAAAGTGCTTCATCCCAATGATGATGTAAATAAATCTCAATCATCCAACGATACGTTTCCAACGGCCATGCATATTGCTACCTATAAAATGGTGGCAGAAGTAACCATACCTGGCATAGAAACACTGAGAAATACCCTGGCTGCTAAATCGCAGGAATTTCAAACCATCGTTAAAACAGGCCGTACGCATTTTATGGATGCCACGCCATTGACCTTGGGTCAAGAATTTTCAGGCTATGTACAGCAACTAGATAATGGTATCCGGGCTTTAAAAAATGCATTAGAAATGGTTAGAGAGTTGGCGTTGGGTGGAACTGCCGTAGGTACCGGATTAAATACACCGAAAGGATATGATGTGCTGGTAGCAAAGAAAATTGCTGAATTTACAGGTTTCCCATTTGTTACTGCACCCAATAAGTTTGAAGCATTGGCTGCACACGATGCAATGGTGGAAATGAGCGGGGCATTGAAAAGAGTAGCAGTTTCATTGATGAAAATAGCCAATGATATTCGGATGCTAAGCAGCGGCCCTCGTTGTGGTATTGGTGAGATTATTATACCCGATAATGAGCCTGGTTCATCTATCATGCCGGGTAAAGTAAATCCAACTCAACCCGAAGCAATGACGATGGTAGCAGCCCAAGTGATTGGAAATGATATGGCAGTTTCAGTGGGTGGTTCTAACGGCCATTTTGAATTGAATGTATTTAAGCCGTTGATTGCGGCTAATGTCCTTCAATCAGCACGGTTAATTGGGGATGCTTGTGTTTCGTTTAATAATAAATGTGCGGTGGGTATAGAACCCAATCATGAAGTAATAAAAAAACATTTGGACAATTCACTCATGTTAGTTACGGCGCTTAATCCACACATTGGTTATGAAAATGCCGCCAAAATTGCCAAAAAGGCACATAAAGAAAACAAAACCCTAAAACAGGCTGCCGTTGAATTGGGATTACTCACCGCCGAACAATTTGACCAATGGGTTCGTCCGGAGGACATGGTGGGAAGTATGAAATAATTTACCTAATATTGGGTATCTATTTTACCCATAAAACGGGATTGCATAGTCTGCAGTCCCGTTTTAATTTTGTGTCATAAATAAAAGATGTTATGAAAAAAATATACTTGTTACTTACCTTGCTATCAACCACCCTGATGCTTTCCTCTCAAACGGTAATACAGGATTCTGTAATTATTGGAAACGGGTATGCCAATAAAGCATTTTACAGCTTACAAAATGGTACCGTGGCCACTATACCCAATAATAATTGGGACTTGGCTGTAGCCGTTTACAGTATTCAATCTGCTTCTATTCGAATTAACTCGGCTTTTGGTACTCGTTTGTGGCAATATACAGCAGGCGATACTACGGCTTGGACGTCTTTAGATACTACCGGAATCGCATCATCTACGGGTTGGATTGAATGTTTTGATCAAGATACTGCTTATGAACCCAGTGCCTTTGAATATACCATGACCGGGCATCCAAATTATGGATGGGGTGTGTATAATAGTGTAACGCATGATGTAAATGGCATTGCATTGTTTGTAGCTAAATCATATACCGGCACATATAAAAAAGTATGGATTAAAAATCAAAAGGCAATAACCAATACTATGACCATCCGGGTGGCTAATTTGGATGGAACAAATGATACCACCATTACATTTACTAAAACTTATGCCAATAAGAATTATGTGTACATAGCACTGGAAAGTCTAATAATTAACGATATAGAGCCCGCCAATACATCTTATGAACTTATTTTTGATAAATACAATGCATATATCAATCCCCCCGGTGTCTATTATCCAGTATCTGGTGTACGTTTAAACCGCAATATACAAGCTGCTGAAGCAAGAGGAATTCATGAAGACGATGCTGTTTATACCAATTTTACTTTTTCTAATAACATGACGTTAATTGGTCATGATTGGAAGATTCAACCGCCTCCGGTATGGGTGATTGTTGATTCTTTGTCCTATTTTGTTTTAGATAATCCCGGCAATGTTTGGCAAATTTGGTTTACAGGTTTTTCCGGTAGCAGTAGTGGAAAATATTACTTTAACAAACGTCAAGTTGCATTTGCTTCGATTGAAGATGAAGATGACAATCTGTTAAAAGTTTCAGTATATCCCAATCCTACCTCTGAAATTGTAAACATTATTTACACCAACGAATCATCCACCAATGGATGGGCAAGGGTTTTTGATATAAATGGAAAATTGATTCATAGTGTAGTTTTAACACCATCAGCTTCTTTACTTCAAAATATTGTGTTACAACCTAAACAAATAGGGTGGGATGCAGGGATTTATTTTGTACAAATTGAATTAAATGGTAAAATAACTGTTCAAAAACTCATCATTCAATAATTTTTGTTGAGTTGAATCGAATCGTTTTCATAATATGTTTATTTATTGTTTGGGCTGAAATTTCAGCCCAAACTTCATTATTACAAATATTTGAAAATGGCCAAAAGAAACCCTTATTTGGAGCACATGTATTTATTGAAACTGCCGATGGTAAGAAAATATATGATATCACCAATGCACAGGGAGAATTAAAGAATCCTTTATCCTCAGGGAAAGCCATTATTCATATTGCACACCTGGGTTATAAGTCATTGATAGATACTATTGAAGCAGGGAAATCATATAGTTGGTACTTAGTGGAAGACCCTGTAACCTTAAACGATTACGTGGTTACTTCGCATGCAGTGCCTACGAGAATTGAAGAATCAGTGTTTAAAATCCGGGTGATTGACCAAAAACGAATTCAGGCGCAAGGATCTATGAATTTAAGAGATTTACTATTGCAGGAAATGAATATTCGTATTACCCAAGATCCGGTGCTTGGTTCGGGAATACGCATGCAAGGAGTAGGCGGTGAAAATATAAAAATAATGATTGATGGCGTGCCGGTAATTGGAAGGTTAGACGGTAATATAGATTTAAGCCAAATCAATTTGAATAACATTGAAAAGGTGGAGATTATTGATGGCCCATCTTCTGTTACCTATGGCACCAATGCGCTGGGGGGCGTTATCAATTTAATTACCAAGAAAACTGTAAATCATAAATTAGAAGGAAATCTCAATGCGTTTTACGAAACCGTTGGAAACTATAATGTAGATGGAAGAATAGCATCTCAATTTGGAAAAAATAATTTACAATTATCGGGTGGACGCTATTTCTTTGATGGCTTTACAACCCTTGATTCTATTCGACGATATCAGCAATGGAAACCCAAAGAGCAATACTTTTCTGATTTGCAATATAATCGCGGCATTGGTTCATTAAATTTGCGTTACAGCGGTAACTTTCTGCATGAAATATTAGAAAATAAAGGAGCGCCCGAGTCGCCATTTTTTGTTACTGCCGTTGATCAATATTTTAGAACCATTCGCACTCAGCAAAATCTTTTTCTTACAGGGTTTATAAAAAATCATCACCACTTAGATATTACAGCATCTTATTCCTATTTTAATCGTAGCAGGCAATCGTTCAAAAAAAATTTAGTAACCCTCGATAAAAATTTATTTGACGAAAATATAGATGTGTTTCAAACCTGGATGAGCCGAGGTATTTACAATTATCGTAAAAAAGATTCCCGGTTTCATATTCAGGCAGGATATGAAGTTACATTTGAAACAGCTCAAGGCGAGCGCATTGTAAATAATTTTCAATGGATGGGGGATGTGGCCGGATTTGTTGGTGCTGAATGGATCATTGCTAAAAAATTACTTATTAAGCCAGCCGTTCGTTATGGTTATAATACCCGGTTCGCTATGCCGGCAGTACCCTCATTACACGTTAAACTCTCTCCGGTAAAAGGGTTTGACCTTCGGGCTTCTTATTCCCGAGGATTCAGGGCTCCATCGCTCAAGGAATTGTTTTTTGAATTTGTGGATGCCAATCATAATCTGCATGGAAATCCTAATCTTAGAGCTGAAAACTCTAATCATGTGAATGCGATATTCAGTTATTCTGGCGAGCAAAAATCTTGGATTTATGGAGTATCTCTTACCGGATTTTACAACGACATTCACGATCAAATTCGTTCGGTAGCTGTTGCCATTACACCTGATTCTAATGTGTATCGCAATGAGAATATTACACGTTTTCAAAGTTTAGGGGGGCAAGTAAACATACAACTAGGTTACAAAGATTTTCAACTCGGAGCAGGATTTGTTTACACCGGGATTATCAATGGAATAAACGACAGTGCGGCCGGACAAAATGTTTTCAAGTTTTATCCTGAATTACAAACCACCGCAGTATATGATTTTCGTCGTTGGGGCGGAAGATTTACATTGCTTGTAAAATACACCGGTGCTCAACCGGTGTTATACACGCAGTATGATCCGGAAACTCAAGGCGATGTGATTAAAGAAGGAAACATTGATGGCTTTACTATCTTAGATATATCTTATTTACAGTACTTTTTCAAAAAACGAATTCAAGTGGGTTTGTTTGGAAAAAATTTGTTGAATGTTACTAATATTCAACAAACACAGGGTATTTCCTCAGGTGGAGCTCACTCCTCCGGCTCTGCTTTTTTACCTACGTTGTGGGGCGCTACCTTTGGAATTTCATTACGGTATAATTTTATCGTGAATTAAATGAAACAAAATAGATTATTGCTTATTACAATCATTTTATCAATTGTTTCATTCACTTCTTGCTTTCAGGAAGATGAGCCTGTGCCGCCGTATGTATCTCCACCCGGTGTAACCACCAATGTGGCTGAAATTGGTCCGTATTATGACAAGCAATTATTTTATGACCTTCAAACGGATTCGTTTATTCGGATTGTCAATCGCGAATCATGGGATTTGGCTTTTCAATGCATGGAAGAAGAATTTCAGATATTTATTAATAGCTCTAAACTAATGCGTGTATCTAATACACTAAGTACCAACTTTAATCAAACGTTCAGTACAGTGGGCCAAAGCTGGAAGTATGATAATAGCGGTGGTTGGTTAGATAGTACTGCTTTTGGCGAATGGGGAGTAAAATCAGGTAATCAGGTTACTTCTTTTAATCATGTGTATATTGTAGATCGCGGATTATCTGCTACTACCGGTAATAACCTTGGATATAAGAAAGTTCAAATCCTTGGTTTTTCAAATGGTAAATATTCTATTCGTTATGCAAATTTGGATGGCTCACAATTTCAGGAATTATCATTCTCCAAAAATGCAGATTACAATTTTATCTATATTTCCTTCGATCAAGGGATAGTTGCCGTAGAACCTCCAAAAAATTCATGGGATTTATTGTTTACACAATATACAACTCTGGTAACTCAGCAAAGTACAGGTATTGTTGAAAATTATTCGGTAAATGGCGTATTATTAAATCCCTATAAAGTAAAGGCTGCCAGGGAGTTTTCAAAGCCTTTTACCGAAATAAGTTATACAGATCTGCTGAATTATACTTTTACACAGCAACGTGATATTATTGGTTACGATTGGAAAGATTACGATTTTGACCTATCTGTTTATATCATTTATCCCAACAAAGTGTATTTAATACACGATGTAGAAGGATTTTATTATAAAATGCGTTTTACCAGTTTTACCAATCAGCAAGGGGTAAGAGGATATCCAACGTTTGAAGTGGCAAGATTTTGATACACCCTTTTTATAGTATTTATATCCAAAAATTGTCGTTATAGTATTTAAAATAGGCTGCTTTAAGCGGCTGTTCGTTACAAGTCCTCGGGGCTCAGCCACACAGGGAATCGGGGTAGCGGTGTCTTCGTGCCCTCAGCCCCGCTACCCCGTGCCTGTGGGCTTCGCCCCTGCGGGCTTTCCACTTCCATCCGCAGCAGAAAGGGCAGCGAGTCAATCAGCCCCAAGAAGCGGAAGAACACGCGGCATCTTCCTTGTAAAAAGTTCGTCTTAAATTATAATGAAAATTTTGGGGTTATTTTTTTTCAATGGTGTTATTCTTGTAATTTATTTTGATTTACATGAATTCAACAAATTTTATCATAGAAAATATCTTGCAACATTGTAAACACACTGAAAGTTGCTTCCGCAAAAAGAAATATTGCAAAAAGTATAATCGGGGTAAGCGCTGCAAAAAATGTCCTAAAGACTAACTACAAACTGGGAGTTCTTCCTCCATCTACGGGTAAATTTATGCCTGTAATATATCCGGCAGCCGGAGAAGCCAAAAAGCAAACTGCATTAGCCACTTCAGCAGCTTCACCAAATCGTTTCATCGGTATTTCTTGCAGCATTTCATTTTCTATTTCTTCGATTTCTTTTCCGGTTTTAGCGGCCTTGTTTTTAATGATTGATTCTAAGCGGCCGGTTCGGGTAGCTCCAGGCAACACGTTATTTACTGTTATGCCAAATTCTGCTACTTCGTTTGCTAAGGTTTTTGCCCAGTTGGCTACCGCTCCGCGTATAGTATTACTTACGCCCAGGTTGGGCAATGGGGTTTTTACAGAAGTGGAAATAATATTGATAATTCTTCCATATCCTCCGGCAATCATTCCATCTATTACCAACTGAGCCAAGATATGATTAATTATGAGATGCTGATTAAATACATCCAAAAATTTTTGAGGGTCTTCCTCAATGATTTTCCCAGCAGCTGGACCTCCGGTGTTATTTATCAATATTTGGATTTCATTACCTTTTAAAATGTATTGATTCACAATTTTCTTTACCTCTTCTGGTTTCGTGAAATCAGCTACAAGCAGATGATGTCGCTGATTTTTGTAATTTATTAGTCTGGCTTTTGTTTTTTCAAGTTCTCCGGCATTTCGGGCAAGCAATGTTACATGTGCCCCCATAATGGCTAATTCATGCGCTACTGCTTTTCCTATGCCTTGTGTGCTTCCACAAACCAAGGCTCGTTTTCCCGTAAGGTCAAGATTCATACACTATTTTTTTCTATCCAAAGGTAGTTTTTATCTTCATGTTCACAGGTTAAATTCTATTAAACTCATACCTTTAATCTAAATTTTGAATTATGGAAATTCAACGCCCATTTAATTTTAAAAAGTGGATAGATGAAAATCGCCATTTGCTGAAACCTCCGGTAAACAACAAGCAGATTTGGCAGGATGCTGAATTTATTGTGATGGTAGTAGGAGGACCAAATGCACGTAAAGATTACCATTACAACGAAGGGGAAGAATTTTTTTATCAACTAGAAGGAAATATTAAGGTGATTATTCAAGAAAACGAGAAGCGGGTAGAAATTCCCATCAATGAAGGAGAAATTTTTTTACTTCCTCCCCGGGTACCACATTCTCCGGCACGCACAGAGGGATCTATTGGATTGGTAATTGAACGTAAGCGAAGAGAAGGTGAAAAAGATGGATTGCTTTGGTTTTGCGAAAACTGTAACCATAAACTCTACGAAGAGTACTTTCCACTTACCAATATTGAAAAAGATTTTCATGCCGTTTTTGAAAGGTTTTATACTTCCGAAGACCTTCGTACCTGTAAGCAGTGCGGCACCGTGATGGAAGCTCCCATGAAGTATCTGAAAAAATAATGAGTTGAATTATTTCAGTAAGTCAATCTTACTGTTATTTATATTGATAGCAGAAATTGATAATTTTATTTCATGAAGCAGCCGGTACAGCTGTTTTTATTGATTGGTTTAACCAAAGAAAGTGGTCACTGGGATAGAAATTTTATTTTATCGCTGCAATCCTTATTTCAGTCGGATCATGTTGTATTGATGGATTTGCCGGGTACCGGCAAGTTTGTTGATCAGAAATCACCATTTCGTATTCCGCTGATAGTGCGTAAAACCAGAGAAAACTATGTTTCTCATATTCAAAATCATAAGAAACGTATATTGATTTCTATTTCACTGGGTGGAATGCTGGCAGCAGAATGGAGCCGGCTATTTCCGGAAGACTTTCATGAAGTTGTGATTATTAATTCTAGTTTTCGTAGTGTAAGTCCTTTACGCCGACGATTGCAGCCCGAAGCAATGAAATCATTTATTCGTATTTTCTAACTAAAAATACTCTCAAACGCGAAGAACGTATTTTAAACTTATGTTCTAATAATCCAAAAATAATAGCCGAGCGATTGCCTGAATGGATGAAAATATCTAAACTACGACCGGTAAAAAAACACAACATGCTTAGACAAACCATTGCCGGTGCTCTTTATAATCCACGTCAAAAGCCTGCTTCCCGCCTTCTTATAATTGCAGCCCGGTATGACCGTCTGGCAGATTATCGTTGTTCGGTAGATATTCATAAGCAATGGGGAGGCGACCTGCTTATCTTTAATGACAAAATGATTGGACATGCAATACACGTGGATGCTCCATATGCATTGGCAAATGCTATTTTTAAATGGTCGTTGGAAAATTTTAATTTTGAAAATGAATGAACGGTTATTACCGAAGTAAGTTAACGTGTCCAATCAACACACCTTCTTTCCCTGAATTTTCGGTATATTCAATTCTCCATACATATACACCAATCGGACATTTCTGACCTTTATACATGCCATCCCAACCTTCTTGCAGGCTAGTACTTCTGAAAAGTTGCTCGCCCCAACGATTGAAAATCAGCATTTCAAATTCTTTGATTTCAGAACCAAAAGCCAAAAAGAAATCATTTAATCCATCGCGGTTGGGAGTAAAGGTATTAGGAACATACAACGAACCTTCTACAAACACCCAAATCGAATCATAAAACTCGCATCCGTTAGCATCTGTAAGTGTTACAAAGTATTGAGTACTACTATATGGTGAAGCAATAGGATTAGCACAATTACTACATGTTAGAAAAGTATCAGGAGTCCAGCTAAAAACACCATTACCGCTTGCCCAAAGTTGTGTACTACCGCCAAATGGTATATCCACGGCATCAGGCAAATTAATGTGCTGAGTAGGGTATATGTTTACGTTTACACTTTCAGTAGCCGTACATCCAAATTCATCTGTTATTAAAACAATGTATGTAGTATTTTGAACAGGCGATGTTAAAATGGTGTCACTCGTAGGATTGGAAACTAAAGATGCTGGTTGCCAACTATAAGAAATACCGCCAGAAGCCCAAAGCATTACAGAAGTGTTTGGGCATATTGAAGTATCCGGGCTTGCCAGAGCATTTACACGGATTACATTGATTTGAACTGTATCATAATCTTGACCACAAGTGTTTGTTGTAGTTAAAATATAAGTAATGCTTTGGTCTGGTGTACATAGCGGATTAGGAATATTCGGATTTGACAAATAAGTAGGAGGAGTCCAATTGTAAATATTGCCACCACTGCCTGATAGGGTTGTAAATGTACCATAGCAAATATTTTGATCAGGTCCGGCATTGGCTTGCGGCTGATTTTCTACGGTAATTGTAGTACTTCGTGTTGCACTACATCCATTTGCATCGGTAATGGTTACTGTGTAAGTGGTGGTTTGTGTAGGCGAAGCCACCGGATTTGAAATAGCTTGATTGCTTAAACCGGTTGCAGGTTGCCAATTGTAGCTTACACCTCCTCCGGCATTTAATTGTACGCTATTACCTATGCAAATCGTATCGCTGGGAGAAACTGTTGGATTGAAGTCAATAACATTGACTGTGATAGAGCTGGTGGAAGCTCCACAGTTGTTTGTTACGGTAACTGTATAAGTAGTGGTTGTAGTAGGAGATGCAATGGGATTGGGAATATTCGTTGCACTTAAAGTATAATCATTATTCCATGTATAGGAAGTACCTCCTGATGCAGATAGCTCAATACTACCTCCCGGACATAGAGGGGACACCGGTGTTATTTGAACGGTGGGTGGTGCCTGAACAATTATTGTTACAAATGCTGTATCGTTTTGTATGCAAGCATTTTGATCACTAACTATTAACATTACATTATACACGCCTGGTATTGAATAAACATGATTAACATTTGCTGATGTGCTGGTATTACCATCGCCAAAATCCCAAAAATAGCTGGAACCTCCGGTACTGGCATTTTGTAAAATCACGGTGTTATTAACACACGTTATATTCGGGGTTACTAAATCAATAATGGCAGTAAATTCAGACACATCAAACTTAAAGACCCCCATGTTACAATTATTCGAATTGTTAGTGTTAGACCAAGCTCCAGGAGTAGTGGGGAAATCATCGTTGCTACCACAACCGGCACACACGGCTTGATAAACTATTCCATCTGGATTGAACCTACTGGTTCCACCATCAACGTGCTCTGCTGAAATAGGTCCTCCAAAATAGGAGGCATAAATTAGACCGGTTGCATTTTCATTCAATACAATAAAATAGAAATCACTACCATCAGTAGTACTTTGATAAGCATTGGGGGTTATAGGCATTCCATTGGTATTTCCACCCGATGCGCCATTATTTACTGCACCTCCCCAACCGGAAACATAAATATGATTGCATACATTAACCAAAAAAGCAGTGGGAACAATATCAATTTGGCCAGCTATGCCACGTCCAAAAACGGTAGAGAAAATGGTTGTAGTAAGTGCCGGATTTAATTTATGAATAAACTGGCCGCTGTTTGGGTTTGAATATACAGGACCTAATGGGCTGCTAACAACCGGATAGGCTCCACGAGTTTGTCCTACTACGTAAACATTTTGATCAGCATCTAATTGCAAGATGTAGCTTTGATCGTATGCATTGGTCCCCAAATAGGTAGAACTAACCAAACTTCCTGTGGCTGAGTATCGAGTTATAAATCCATCTACAGTACCCCCAAAAGTGGGCTTAATAACACCAGGTGTTGTTGGGAAATTAGAGCTGTTAGTTCCTCCTGTTACAAACACTTCTCCGGCATTATTTACTTTTAATGAATAACCGGCTTCATATCCCATGCCACCCAAATAGGTACTCCATTCTAAGTTCGTTAAAGTAGAGGAAAGCCTGAAAACAACAGCATCTTGTACACCGGACAAACCCGTTTGTGCGGCATTTACAGTTGGGAAATCTATTGATTTGGTGGATGATGCAATATAGCAGCGATCATTTGCATCTACAATTATTTCTCCCCGGAATTCATCCGCATAGTTATGCCGAAGGCCCGAATTTGTATTCATCCCATCATTATCAGTTCCGCCAATAAAGGTAGAGCCGATGAGTGTAGTTCCGGTGGGATTGAATTTAGCAACAAAAAGATCAGAACCGTTTGGGTAATCATTACCATTTAATGCAAAAATTCCAGCTGATGGTCCGCCTTTAAACGTTGTTTGATATGCGTTAGTAGAAACCGCAAAATTAGAACTACCTGTAAGCCCAAGTACATACAAATCATCCGAGTTGTTACAAACCAAGCTAAACGGCGCTTCGGCCCGCGAACCTCCTAGATATGTATAGTAAAGCAAGGTGGAACCGTTATCGCTGTATTTTCCAATCAATACATCGTATAGCCCTCCTCCATAAGCCGCTTGATAAGAACCGGTAGTGTTTGGATAAGCATTGGCTGCCAAAACGATTCCTCCTCCATACATATTTCCTTGACTGTCGTATGTTGCCGTAAATCCCCAATTGTCAGTAAGTGAACCCGAAAAAGTTGAAAAAATAAGAGCCGGATCAATGATCAGCGGAAGGGCACGATCAAATGGTTCGTGAAGTTGAAAACTTAGTCTGTTTTTTTTTAATAAAAACCGGGTTTTAACAGCTGTAATTCCTGTTTGAGTTTTTTGAAAAACCACCGGCGGCTCTTCAATAATCGAGCCAAGAGAAGTTTTTATTTCTAAACTTCCGTTTTTTAGCAGTAATTGGTTTGCTCCTTCGTATTCAATCTGAATTTTTTGAGGATCGCCTCCGGGCTTAATGATCCAATCATATTTTAATTGATTGTTTTTAGTATAAATTACCAGATCAATCTTGGGGTAAATTTCCTGTAAGGTGATTTTTCGGAAAGCTTGTACATGGCTTTTCCAGCGGCTGGCATCATTGCCTAAATAATAGTTGTAATAATGCGAAAATGGATTTTCGGCAAGGGGTTTTGCCCCTACATTGGCTCCCAAAAATTTTACACGAATTACATGATGTTTTATCTGAAAATCCGATAGTTCGTGTCCTTTCCGGTCGTGCATGGCAGAGGTAAGTACATTCATTTTGGTCTGATCCCAAAAATGATAAGTAATTCCTTGTTTTTCAATGAATAATTCTCCGCCTGGAATGTATGCACGGTATAAAAACGTATTTTCCCATTGACCTTTATTTTCGATGAATTGAAAATGCTTTTCTTCGCCTTCAGCAAAGGCGACAAAAGGCAATAAGCAAATCATCATAACATAAAAATGGTAAATACGATTCATCACCAGAGTTGGCTCCTAACTTATTTTAACTCCATAAAAATAATAAATATTCTTTACTTCTAATTTTATATTGTATGCTTCCCCTCATACTTTTATTAAGACTGTGTTTATGTGATTTTTGTTGCATCAGACCAACAAGTTTTCGCTATCTTTGACCCGCTATGAGCGAAATTATTAAACATGAATGCGGTATTGCCGTTCTCCGATTGCTTAAACCTCTTTCCTATTACAAAGAAAAATACGGTACCCCCCTTTATGGGATAAACAAAATGTACCTGTTATTGGAAAAAATGCACAACCGGGGGCAGGATGGAGCCGGGTTAGCAAATATTAAGTTAAATGTAGAACCTGGAAATCGGTATATTAGCCGCAGACGCTCAATTAAAAACCAACCTATTCAGCATATTTTTAAAAAAATAAATAAGCGGTTTCAGGAATTAATTGAAAAAGAAAAAGAGAAGTTTGAAGATGTTGCTTGGTTACAAAAAAATATGCCTTATACCGGCGAGGTATTCATAGGCCATCTTCGCTATGGAACATATGGTAAATACGGTATTGAAAGTTGTCATCCGTTTTTACGCCAGAATAACTGGAAGAGCCGTAACCTCATTGTAGCCGGAAATTTTAACCTCACCAATGTGGATGAATTGTTCCAGAATTTAATCGACCTGGGGCAACATCCTAAAGAAAAAGCCGATACAGTTACTATCATGGAGCGTATCGGGCATTTTTTAGACGAAGAAAATGAGGAATTATATTGGAAATTCAAGCAAGCCGGATATTCCAAAAAGGAAATATCTCCACTCATTGCTGAGCACCTCGATTTGAAAAAAATACTTCAACGAGCTTTCAAAAAGTTTGATGGAGGATATGTAATTGGCGGGTTAATTGGGCATGGCGATAGCTTTGTGGTTCGAGACCCTTCTGGCATTCGCCCGGCATATTGGTATCACGATGAGGAGTTAGTAGTAATTTGCTCTGAACGACCCATCATTCAAACCGCATTTAATGTTGATTTTTCTCAAATCAAAGAAGTAAAGCCGGGGCATGCCGTAATTGTAAAAAAGAATGGAGATGTAAGCGAAGAAGAAATACTTCCTCCGCAGGAACTTAAACCTTGTTCCTTTGAAAGAATTTATTTTTCACGAGGTAGCGATGCTGAAATTTACCGGGAAAGAAAAGAATTGGGGCGTTTGCTTTGTGATGATATATTGAAGGAAATAAATTACGACCTAGAAAACACCGTATTTTCATTTATTCCAAACACGGCAGAAGTAGCTTTTTATGGCATGGTGAAGGGAATGGAAGATTATCTTACCCGCACTAAAAAAGAACAAATTCTAGCCTTAGGTAATGATATAACTCCTGAAAAACTCGAATCCATTCTTTCTTTTCGTCCCAGAGTTGAAAAACTGGCCATCAAAGATGCCAAGTTACGAACCTTTATTACAGACGATAATCATCGGGATGATTTGGTAAAACATGTATATGATATTACCTACGAAACGGTTAAAAAGGGTGTAGATACAATAGTGCTTATTGATGATTCCATAGTTCGAGGAACTACATTAAAAAAGAGTATATTGAGAATTTTAGACCGCTTGGGACCCAAAAAAATCATCATTGTTTCATCGGCGCCGCAAATTCGTTATCCCGATTGCTACGGAATAGATATGGCCAAATTAAAAGATTTTGTGGCTTTTCGTGCTGCTATTGAATTGCTTATAGAACGTGGAAACTGGTATTTAATTCAGGAGGTGTTTGCAGATGCACGGGCACAACTTGCTTTGCCTTTAAATCAATGCGTCAATGTAGTGAAAAAGATTTATGAGCCATTTACTTATCAGGAAATATCAGATAAAATTACGGTGTTACTAAAACCCAACGACATTAAGGCCGAAGTAAAAATTATTTATCAAACCGTAGAAAATTTACATGCAGCCTGTCCGAACCATCGGGGCGACTGGTATTTTACCGGCGACTACCCAACCCCGGGTGGTAACCGCGTAGTAAACAAATCATTCATTAATTACATGGAAGGTAGGGATGAAAGAGCATATTAGCCTATAATTTTAAAAAAATATGTAACAAACGAAAATTATATGCGTTAATAAACTATACTTCCTTTTCAAACTTGGGTTCTGAGAATGCGGAGCTGACCTAATACCTTGGTTAGTCCGCATTTTTCATTTGAATAACCTCCAAAATACTAATTATATAATAGGCTGCTTAAGCGGCTGTTCGTTTCAAGTCCTCGGGGCTCAGCCACCCATGGCATCGGGGTAGCGGTGTCTTCGTGCCCTCAGCCCCGCTACCCCGTGCCCTGTGGGCTTCGCCCCTGCGGGCTTTCCACTACCATCCGCAGCAGATTTGAAGATGAGCAGATTTGAAGATGAGTTGATTTGAAGATGAGTTGATTTGAAGATGTAATAATTTCGTAATAGATAATTCGTAATTTAACCCAAATTATGCATTAGAAAATTTCCGTAGGCATCCAGAAAAACAAAAACCTACGTAGCCACTGTTACATAAATAACCACAGAGAACACAAAGGAATACTGTGTGTTTTTACTTTCATTTTCTTTGTGTTCTCCGTGTATC
>CALEWF010000284.1 GCA_937925455.1 uncultured Flavobacteriales bacterium
GCTCAGCCACACAGGGCATCGGGGTAGCGGTGTCTTCGTGCCCTCAGCCCCGCTACCCCGTGCCTTGTGGGCTTCGCCTCTGCGGGCTTTCCACTACCATCCGCAGCAGACGGGGTAGCGGGTGAATCTGCCCTTACGAAGCAGAGAAACACGCGACTGTCTCCCTTTAATGCAATATGATTATTCTAACGAAAATATTTTATCAACCACTTTGAAAATCAGGCTGAGAGTAAGGGTATATTTGATTGGATATAAAATGTTTTAGCGGTGTTGATATCTGTTTCATGGTGATGCAATCCTCCGTATTCATCAGGCAATAAGTTTCTGCCGGAAGATGAATAAATATGCATCTGAATATCTGCTTGGTTCAATTGATAAAAATTTTTGGATATAAGTTTATCTAGTTGTGAAAGCAATAAACGATAGGCGGGTATATTGTAATGAGCCATTTCGGTTTGAAGAATTCGCACATACAAATTTCTAGGATTCTGAAGTATGGATACAACAGATTTTCTTGTTAAAAAAGTATCATAAAATTCTATTTTCGGATTGAAAACCTCATCATCCATTGAATTTAATTCAAAAACAGAAATCTCGTCTTTTATCCTGCTAATAAAAGCATTGTTTGAAATTTGCGAATTATCATAAGTCTCAACCAGCATATCTCCTTTTGATATTAGTTGAAGAATTCCAGGCATTGCCGATTGATCCTTATTGCATATTACATCTTGATAGCGGACTGCTCCCAAGTCAATCCATAAATGGTAAATATGTTTATCATTTAAATTCAATGCTGAAATTTTATTATTAAGAAAGAGTGCTGAAAAAGCAGTCAGACTAGTTGTTTGAATAAATTTTCTGCGATTCATGATAATTATTATTGTTTACAAATTAACGATAAAAGGAGTAATAAGTTCTTTTGCCGTTCGTTATACCTTTTAATTTTGCATAAAATTAACGAGAAAAAGCATGCGGCAGTGTATTGGGTTTTTTTTTGTTTGGGTGGCTTTAATTCCAGCCTCGTTGTATGCACAAAAAAAAACCAAGTTTAAAAATGCGGCCGATCTTGAAACCAAGCAAAGGGTGTTTGTTACAGCCGGACCGGATGTAGGATTAGTAATTCCATCTGATTTTGGTGCAAGAACCAATGTTCGATATCAGGATACCTTATTTAAGCTTAGTCCACAGGTGAGATTTAGACTGGGGATGTGTGTACGTACTGATTTTTCAAAAAAGTTTTCGTTGCAAACCGGCATTTATTATATCGAAAGGGTGTATGAAGCGCAGGTTGGAAAAACCGATGCTACCGGAACAGCTTTTCAGTCCATGATTTTTAATAGTTCGTTTAAATACATTGGCTTTGAAATACCTGTCATGGGTTTGTTTTATGTGCAATTGGGAGATCGTTGGTTTTTAAACAATTTGCTTGGGTTTTCTGTAGAGTTTTTCCCCAGCAGTGTTAAAAGTATTTCGTCTGATACAGCCATTGCTTATAAAGTTTATGGGGCTCGTAATTCATGGGCTGTACCAAGTATAAAAGCAGCGGTAGGGTTTGAGTATAGAACTGAAAATGCGGGGTATTTTTATTTTGGTGGCCAGTTTCATCGTCCTTTTTTTTCCATTTTTGATGGATTTATTGAGCGTAAAAACCCAGTACCTTTTGGTTTACAAACTTCAGAAATGCCAGCTTCAGGAACATATTTTTCTATAGATTTAAAGTATTTCTTTCCACCCGGTAAAAAAAATAAATTTTTTGAGCAATGAAGGGGCTTCGCATATTGTTTTATATTTCTCTCAGTTTATTTTTACTGTTATTGCTGGTTTCTTTTTTTAGTTCCTATATTTTAGGATATTATGATATAACTTTTTTTAGAAGTATTAAGCGAAAAAATGCAGGACAGGTATTTTCGGTTTATCATCATCCCCGATGCGATATATCTTATGTAAGAGCTGGAGATGAAAATTATCAACCAATGATTTTGCTGCATGGTTCTCCCGGCAACTGGAGTAATTATTCATTTTTGTATAAAGAATATAATTTACATAAAAAGTATGATTTGATTAGTATTGATCGTCCGGGGTTTGGCCGATCATGCGATGCCTTGGCGGATATGTCGTTACAAAGCCAGGCATACCTGCTGAATGATTTTGTAAAGCATTTTCATTTCCAAAATAAACCTATTTTGTTGGGCTATTCGTTAGGTGGACCGTTGGCAGTGCAAATGGCAACTATTGAGCCTGAACTATTTTCTGCATTGATTTTGGTGGCCGGTTCATTTGACCCGGAATTAGAGCCTCGCCAATGGTATCGTCCTTTGTTTCACATGTTTCCGTTTAACCTTTTTTTGGTAAAGGACTTAAAAAGCAGTAATACAGAATTGTGGAGGCATAAAAAAGATTTACAAATGTTGAAATATTATTGGCCTATGATTCAGTGTCCGGTAATAATAGTTCAAGGAATGGAAGATATATTAGTACCTGCAGAAAATGCTTTATTTGCTAAATCAAGCCTCATATCTTCCAGCCAAGTACATACACTATTTATTCCTGATGAGAATCATTTTATCCCCTTTACAGAAAATGGAAGAAAAGCTTTATTACGAGCATTTTTTATTGCTGATTCGTTATTAAATCTCAATAATGTATCTAATTGAAATCTTTTTAAAATAAAATAATGATTTTTATACTGTATGAATCGAATTAATCTCATTTTTTCCCGCTTGTTACAGTTGGGTCTATTTTTTATAGTAATAATCGTTACATCTTGTTCGGTAAGTTTTGAGAAAAGAAAATATACCGGTGGTTATTACATTGATATTCAAACACGCAATGTAGAAAAACAAAAAAGATATATTCATGAATCAAATATTGAATTTATACATGCATCGGATGAAATGACTGCATCCATTAATGATCTGAAGCCACAAAAAATTACTCATGTCATTGCCACCTCAATCAGGCAGCACGAGCCATGCGATTGGATTTACTTTGAAGATGGAACACAAGCAGAAGTAAAAATATTGGATATTAATGAAAAGGAAGTAGCTTATAGAAAATGCAATGACCCCAGTTCTCCTGTTATAATTTTGAATAAAAAATATATCACAAAAATTGAATTTTCATCTGGCGAACGCTATGAAGCAGGAGGCGGGAAAAAACAAGAACAAACTATTCTACAAGAAGAAGTTCAAACTACGCAGCAAGAAACAAATCCATCGAAGAAGCCCAATCAATCATCTGCCAAAGAAGGAATTATTAATATGCTGGCGTTGTTTTTTGCCATTGTTGGATTGATTATGTTAATATTAGCTTTTGTGAATGTATGGTATTGGTTATTTGGAGCAGCTATTTTTTCTGCTTTGGGAGCAAGTCTAGGTTGGTTTGGAATAACCAGAAGCTTGAAGGGGTTAGGAATTGTGGCTTTAATTATTGGAACAGTTTGTTCGGTGTTATCCAGTATATTGTTTGGATTTATTTAGTATCAATCTTTTACGCATCGGCAACTCATCCCATAATTTTTATTTCCGCCCACTTTATTGATTCGCGTATCGTTGTAATTGAGAATATAGAACCAGGCTGTTTTTTCATCCCGTTGAGTTGCCGACCAAAAAGCGGCATTATATCCTAAGTTATCATACGTGCCATAGGGATTACGATATCCGCCTGGTAATGCAGAAAATCTACTTGAATTATCTGCCCCGGTATTGGGCGATTTCCATCCGTCTTTGCTTTTTAATTTTCCACCGGCTCTTGTTTCGCCTTCCAGCTCTAAAATTAATTGTTGCCATTCGTATTCACTGGGAATATGCCATCCCCAAGGACAAATTCCCCGCCAGTTATACACGGCATAATAATTATAAAGCAATCCATATTCTCTAATTTGTGAGGTGTCATTGTTGTAAAAACTCCAAGCTCCATCAGTGGTTTCATTCCATTTTTTATTTCCTGATATAAATGGAATAGAGTCACCATTCAAATATCTTTTTGATCGAAGATTTTCTTTCATCCATATTTTGTTGCCAATTTTTATGGTATTGTAAATGTTGCCATCAATATCCGTAATAGTCCCCATGTTTTGCGAATATCCCTTATAGGTAAAGAGATAATTCAAACAAAAAAAAGTTATTAAAAGTGAAAAAATATGTGAGGCTATTTTCATAAAATCAAATATACGGTGATCTATAACTGCCCGATATAGGGATGATACATGGATATAAACAGTACGTTATGGATAAATACGCGATTTTACGCAACGAAATCCAATATGAATTGAGCCGGATAATGGATCGGCCGATTGAAGAATCTGTGAGGAATATCCTTGACAATAATTCTCTGCGCATAAAAATGAGCCACCACAAATTACTCGCTTTTCAGTATATGGATCATTCGGGTCAAAAGATCTGATGGGACCTTTCTTACGCTCATGGCGTTTCATATCTTTAAGGATTTCATTTCGGTTGATATGAAAATAATCTTGTGTCCATTCCCAAACATTTCCTTTTAAATCAGCCGGAACATTCTTATGATATTGATAAAATCCAACCGGCGAAGTATACAAATATCCGTCGTTTTCGTTATTGTAAAATGGGAAAATACCTTGCCAGTAATTAAAGTTAGTAAGTGTGTCGGCATGGAATTGTTGAAATATGTACTGCCATTCGGCTGCAGTGGGTAGCCGCATATTCATCCATTCACAAAACTTGCATGCATCTTCATAATTTACATGCACCACAGGATGATTCATTTTTTTTTGTATTCCTTGATTATTCCCCCATGGATCTTTCCAGGTAGCACCTTCTCTGTATTCCCATTTTCCATTTTTTTGCTTTTTATCAAATACAAATACCATAGAGCCTCCATTTTTTTCGGCTCCCGTTACATAGCCGGTAGCTTTTGTAAATTCTTTAAACAACGCATTTGTTACCTCATATTTCATTACTTCCAATGTATCAATGGGAATAATTGCCGTATCATGGTTATTCATTACCAAGTTTCCACTGGGTATCAAAATGGTTTCCTGATGATTGAGGGTAGGGATGGGGTGGCAACTCGTAAAAAGGAATGTAATGGCATACCCCAAAATTATTAAATAGCCCATGTACATTTTTTGCCGTTGATACATACGGTATAATCCATTATCTGTGGCCAACTAGCTTTTGGAATTTCAGCAACCCATGCATTTAATAAGGCAAGTAATTCATAAGCCAGTTTTGATTGAGTTTCATGCATGGTATTTTTTTCTCCCTGATCATTAAGTAAGTAATACAATTCCATGGTTTTATCTTTTTGATTTACGAGGAGTTTCCAGTTTCCAGACCGAATGGCGAAATTATACCCACTATGCCAGTATAAATAAGCGTGATGAATAGTATTTTTAGATTCCAATAAAGGCCAAAGCGACTTGCCATCCATTTTGCGATCATCCGGTAGCGGAATATTTAGCAGGTCTAAAATAGTTGCAAATACATCAAATAACATGACCGGTTCATGAACGACTGTTTGGGGGGAGATTTTTTTAGGATAATGTATGATGAGAGGCACTTTTATTCCTCCTTCATAAAAGGTAAATTTTCCACCATTCAGTGGTAGGTTATTAACTGTTCTTGAGTACAAAGCAGCTCCATTGTCGCTGGTGAAAATAAATAAAGTATTCTCCCATTTACCAATAGATTTAAGATATTCAACTAAATTTCCAATCATTTGGTCCATGGCTACAATCATAGAATAATAGACCCGCTTGTTATGAGTGGGAATATGTTGTAGTGAATCATAAATGTTTTTAGGGGCTTGGTAGGGAGTATGTGGTGCAGTAATAGGTAGGTAAAGAAAAAACGGTTTATTTCCACATTGTTCTATAAAGTATTTAGCTTCCCGACCAAAAGCATAGGTGAGATAAGTTTTTTCTTTAATTATCGTACCTTGTTTGCGGATGGCACATGGTCCTCTTCGTCCGTTATTCCAAATATGTTTATCTGTAAATTCATTGATGGGAGCATTTACTACTTGCTTATCATTTTTTTCTGCAAATAAGGTATAGGCTTCATAACATCCATAGGTATATTCAAAACCAAAGTTTTGTGGAAGCAAGGGTTCATGATATCCCAGGTGCCATTTGCCAATCCAGGCAGTGGCATATCCTGCTGATTTAAGTATTTCGCTCAAGGTAATTTCTGTTGTTGGTAATCCAAAATTTTTCCATTCATGAGCGGGTGGAAAATTTTTCCAAGGTGCAGGTTCCAAATCACTGGTATTAATGAGATTTTTAAACCACCACCATTCAAATTTTGATTTTGGATATCGTTGATGAGGTTGAAATTGAAATCCAAAACGCTGCTGGTATCTACCGGTTAAGAAGCCGGCACGCGATGGTGCACAAATCGGAGCGGTTGCATATCCGCAGGTAAATAATGCACCTTCTTGTGCTAATTGGTCTAAATTGGGGGTTTGAATCCAGGTATTTCCATAAACGGACAAATCAAAATATCCCAAATCATCAGCTACAATAAAAACAATATTTGGTGAATTGGAGTAAACCGGAGCGATTTGTTTTAAATATTTTTCTTTATCAGCATGTATTTGAGCCCATGCCCCATGAATGCTAATTGAATTATTAAGAAATAAAAAAAGTAAAATATGAGGTATATGGTGAAGTACTTTATTTAAAAAAATCATGAACGCAAGATAGAATAAAAGTAGAAGTTGAGAAAATTAGTAAATAAAAAAGCCACCTGCAGGTGGCTTGTTAGTGATCCCGCTGGGGCTCGAACCCAGGACCCCAACATTAAAAGTGTTGTGCTCTACCAACTGAGCTACGGAATCATCCCTTTGAAATGGGAGTGCAAATTTAATATTAAAACAGTATCTGCCAAAAAAAATCAAAAGAGAAACCATAAATTTTATTTTGTTTTTTTTACCTCCTTGAAAATTTGGACTTTACCAGCTAAGAAG
>CALEWF010000285.1 GCA_937925455.1 uncultured Flavobacteriales bacterium
AGGGCGACAGCCCGAAGCAATCTGTATGCTTGATAGCTTCTTTGCGACACGCCTTTGGCGGGGAAGCAATCTGTATGCTACAATGCATCATCCGCTCACTAGTTACTACCTAAACGCATTGATAATGCGGTTTGCAATTTAAACACCTTCTATCTCAATTATAAATTACGAATTATGAATGCAAGGCAATAAATACATCCTCAAATCAACTCATCTTCAAATTGTTTTATTTCCAAATTATCCGCCCCTGCGGGGCGGACTGCTGCGGATGGAAGTGGAAAGCCCGCAGGGGCGAATGCCGCAACGCAAGGAGCAGCGGGGCTGAGGGCACGAAGACACCGCTGCGACTATGCGATGCGTGCATGAGCCCCGAGGACTTGTAACGGACAGCCGCTTAAGCAGCCAATATACTCTTCTATTCACAATTTGGGGATAAAATCATTGCCCATATTTCGGACTTTAAAATACGATGGGTCTGCACCCTTATGAGCATTCCCTTTGGGAAAATGGTCTTCATGATGTACACAAAATAAAAACGGTTCAGCAGTTTACCACTTAAATACAAGTGGCGTAATACGAATGATGGGATTCAAGGTTATTTCAATTTCTGAAGTTCAGAAGGCTGTTGTTTTCCATGTAAGTGTAAAAGCACCATCTAAGCTCAGGATCATGCGTTTTAAGAACTTTTTTATGGAAAGCTTATGAATCATTTTTTTGTTGATTAAATGTTCAATCAATTATTTTGCTTTATATGTTAAATATATTGCTTAGAGAGATGAATTAGTTGGCATAGACCTATCAAATACTTCTATTAGTACATCAAGTGATTTAAGGGTCGTGAATCCCGGCACATGTACTTGGTAATACCGAATTAAATTTTTCAAAAGTTCGTTTCTTGCTCCATGGTTTAAAAGTGATTGGCTTTTATTAAGAATAATATACAGAGAAGAACTGGCTTGTTCTGAAAAACAAAAATTAAGGTCGTTGGCTTGATTTTTTGGAATAAAACTTCCATCACGAATTGAAAAAATAGTATTATTTAAGGAGTAATTATTTTGCATACCGAACCCGAGCCGTTGAGCCAAATCAATGATGAATTTGAGGTGAAAATCAGCATCAGTTTTTTCTAAATTATCTAATGTAATAAGTGATTGCAGAAAAAATTCAAACAATTCCTCATTTGTTTCTCCATGTAATATGCATTTCATCATCCATTCATTCATCATCATAGCAATGGCTCTAAGCACAGGATGGTATGGCAATCGGAAGTATTGATAGTCTATTGAAGATTCTTTTATGCTTTGCAGGTTTTTGTTTTCCTGCCAACGAGTTTCTAATAAAAGAATGTTTAACGGCTGAAAAAGAGCAATGTTTTTAGACTTTCTGCTACTTCGAACCAAATAGCTTTGTAAACCGATATGCCTCGTGAAAATTTTTACTATTAGGTTTTGGTCGTTGTATCGAAGCGTATGCAATATAATGCCCTGTGTTTTGAGCAACATACATTAGTTGATGAAAAGGATTTTAGTAACGACAGTTTCAGAAGCATCGCGGTTTGCACAAAATACTAAATAAACGCCGGTTTGTACCCGCTTGCCATCAAAACTTTTTCCATCCCAAATGGCTTGCCCTCCCAACGATTCGGTTTCATACACCAGATTGCCACTAATATCGGTAATTTTTACAGTGCTTTTTTCTGCCATACCAGTAATGGTTATTACACCATTGTAATCAGGCTTTACAGGATTAGGAAATGCATACACTTCACCGAACGAATTACCGGCTTCAGTAGCTTCCGCCCTAAATGAAACAATGCCTAAACTTGTTCCAAAATATACTTCACCGCTAGCATGATCAATGGCAATACAGTTTACTTTGTTAGAAAGTAATGGACTGTTCTCAGCTGTAAATGAATAAATAATTTCCCTGCCATTTTCTGATACTAATCTTACACCATTTCCATCCGTAGCAATCCATTTGCGATTCGCACCATCTACTTCAATATCGGTGATAATGGTTTCTCCTAGCAATAATTCATTATTTCCGTCTTCTGCTTTTATTACAATTTTTTGTCCGTTAATGTTGGAACTATTAAATACTTGGGAGGGTGAAAAGATACGAATGCCATCATCTGTACCCACCCACATTTCTCCATTGCGGTCAGGTGTCATTACACGTACAGTAGTGCTAGGCAAATCCCCTTGATTAAAAACATTAGTAAGCAAACGGCTTGCGTTGGTTTGCGGGTTAAAAACTAATATTCCTTTACCAATTACCGACATCCAAATATTATTTAAGGCATCTACGCTCACCTTTACTGAAGGGCTGGAAGTAGGTACATTGGAGCCGAACCCATATTCTGACCAAGTGTTATTGTTTCGTTTTACTTTCAAGGGAGTACTTGTATGTGAATTACTCATCCATAAATTGTTGTTTTTATCAAAAGCCAATCCTCCTATTTTATATTCAAAACCTGGTACTTGCGAAACATCTAGCGGTGAGCTTACCAATTGAGAAACTACCTGATAATTGTATAACTCAACTAATCCAGTACCCCAACAAGCCGCATAAACATGAAGTGGATCTTGAGGATCTATGATGACATCAATAACATCCTGAGTTGGAGTAGAATATCCAAAATCAACATAAGGTGCACGCTTCCAATCATTATCTCGATTGTAGTATAAACCTTCAATATTGTACATGTTGCCAAACCCATTTGTTAAAGCACCGGCAGCAGCCCATATAATTCCATTTTTAATTTCTAAATCGAACACATGATTAGTAAATGGTCCATCAATTGTAAAAATATTACATGAATTTGTTGTGATTCTAAATGCACCGTATTTATTTTCAGCAACCCACACGGCACCTTGATTATCAATTGTTGCCTGACGTGCATCAATAAAACAACCTAATTGCGTAAATATTGTATTTTCTGCTTGATTAATAATTCTAACTTCATCCGGATATACTACACATAACATGCCGTTTTCTGCATGCAAATCATTAATCATTTTATTATTTCCAGTATTTACTACATAGCGGTTTGTACCGTCAAAAGCTAGCAGTGTATCTGCATTGGGATTATTTGATGTAAGAATGCCTGAATAATTCAAATAAATTTTATTATTAAAAAGTTCTAAATTATTGTAATGCCCATTGGGAAACATGGTTAGTTTTTGCCAGTTATTAAGGTTTTTAATATTAGTGTTTTCATTTACTCTGTATATCCCAATAGAAGTTGCAAAGTAATAATAGCCATTTAGATATTCACTATCGTAACATTTAGCTCCAGTAAAGCTGATATCATCACTGAATTTTACATCTGTTTTTATTACTTGATTTTTTACATCCAAAACAACAATTCCAAAATCGCAGGATATAATTGCTGAATCACCTTTTGTTTTTATGTTATTAATAGATTTACTTCCCTGTATGATAGTTGTTTTAATTTGAGATAAATTATATACTACGTTGTTTTTTAATAAGTCAATATTTGAATCGTCGTAGCAGATGATGAGTGTTTGAGTGGGCATATGAAATAGCACCCGACTAACGCCTACCCCAGAAAAGCCTTCTGTTTTGGTGTACTTTTCAAATTCACCAGTTTGAGTATTGTGAGAATATAAACTATGCATCGTGCCGCAATAAATTTGAGTACCGTCATCAGTTATTGAAATGCCTCTGGTAAATGGAAGATGGGTTCGCCAACTTCCTACGGGAACATTATTTTGAGCTTGAATCAACCCGTAGGCAAAAAATGCCAGAAGTATTCCAAAAATTATCTTTTTCATCATAGCTATAACTATCAAAATTACTAATTATTATGCTTTATACCTATGGATAACCATAAATGATGGGATTCCCAGGTTGAATTTCAATGGTAAAATTTTTCAAGGTGATTTCACATAATTCCGGATTCCATAAATAGCATTTTATGATTTGGTGATATCTTTTAAATTCTTTCATGGTCATGCGTTCTGCCAGCCACAAAGTTCCTGATTTGTTTTCCAATTGGTATTTTTTTTCACGTGAACGCCAAAATAGGGTATTTCCTGATTTATCAAGTATGGAAAAAACCAAGTGTGGATTACAGATACTATCAGATACTTCAAGGGTTGCTTTTAACCACACAATATCTGTTGGGCGTTGGATAATTTCACGTGCCGATATTTCAAAAGTCGGACTGAATTCTTGGGAAAATGTGTAAGAAAAAGCAATAGAATCATTTTTTACTTGGCTACTTTTTTCAAATTGGCTAGTTTGTGTATTAAAATTAAAACTGACTATGGGAGCAGGTTCTTCAATGGATGTAACGGTTTTTCCAAATAGCCAGGTTTCAGAATTCAAATAATATTCTTTATGTAATACAACCGGATGTGTTTCACGAATAAATGCTGTCCATTCTGGAGGTGTGAATTGATTACTCCAACATAAACCCATGTATGAATGAGGCAATGATGCCCATTTTTTTCGCAACGCTACCCAATCTTGGTTTTGATTTTGAATGTATTCATCTGCCTGGATGGGTGGATTATATTGATTGAGATAATATCCTAAATAGCCGGGTGCGTTAGCTGCTACAATCACATATACACTATCTCCATATTGTTTTTTCCATTCATGAATATGCACTGCCAGGTCTTTAAATTCTGCCCAGTGAGTACGTTGGTAATAGTTTTTTTCAAAAATAGTACTTCCTGCAATAACTATGAGTAAGAACATACCTAAAAGTCGCGAACGATGTTCTGATAGATTTTTGGCAGCGTAAAAAATTGAAAGTAGGAAGAACGGAAACGAAAAAATGACAACCGAATATTGAAGTACCGGATTGCGCCAACGTGAATAAAAAAAACCTATAGCAATAGGAAGTATCCAATATATCAACCATGATATCAGTAGTTTTTTATCGGAACGTTGAAGTTTATTTTGTTTTAAGTAAATAAACCAAATAATTAAAATAACAATCAAAACGGCTGAAATTACCAGCCACGATTTATTGAAGGCATAAAAAAGATAGTCTGTTAAAAATTGATAGGTAGGAGGGGCCAGCCATCCGTCTTTTCCACCCACGCCGCCTTCACTCAATTGACGCAAGGTGATAGGAATGTGTGGAATATATGAAGCAGCTATGAAAATTCCTGCAAAAAGATAAGGGAAAAAACGTTGCCGGTTAATCTGTAAAATCCCACAAAAAGAAAAAATCAACACCATCAAAAAACTAAAATAATGGCTGTATAAAGCCAGAATGCCTGCTATAGCATAATATAATAGATACTTAACATTACTTTCTTTATGGAAGTACAAACTCCATCCATCGTAGGCCATGAGTGTAAATAATAATCCGAATGAATAAGGCCGGGCTAATTGACTGTAAATAAGAAAATATTGCAACGATGCTATGCACACTGCTCCCAACCAGGCGGTACCTTCACCAGCTAAGCGAAAAGCAATACGAAAAAAAATCCAAACGCTGAGTGTACCAGCTACAATAAATAGAAGACGAAAACTCCAAGGGTGAGAGGGAAAAATTTTAAACCACAAATAAAGGGTAGTTTGCACCAGTGCCGGATGGCCATCGGGCTTTACGCCATTTTCCCAAAGGTCGGCAATAGAAGTTGCATTAAGTCGGTTCCAAGCACTTAATTCATCGTTTGATAAACTCAGGCTGTGGTAATTCCAGGCACGCATCAGAAAAGCAATCAGCAACAGACTGATTAGGTAGATGTAGTGTGTTTTTGTACCTGAAATCATGGATAGTGAATTAAAACTTTACTACTTTCAACCCATAAATTTTCTGCAATGAAAGAATTTCTGTCTAAATTACGAAAAGATTATTCGCTCATGGGGTTGCATGAAAGCGAGATGGAAAAAGATCCCATCAAGCAATTTGAAAAATGGATAATTGATGCTGCTAATGCAAATATTCCTGAGCCTAATGCTATGACGCTTTGTACGGTTGGAAAAAATATGAAGCCTCAAAGTAGAATCGTTTTGCTGCGAAACTTTGACCATCGGGGTTTTGTTTTTTATACCAATTATCATTCAGACAAAGCCAAAGACATTGAAGAAAATCCCCATGTTTGCATAAATTTCTTTTGGGTAGATTTGGAGCGTCAGGTACGCATTGAAGGAATAGCAGGTAAAATCAGCCAGGCAGAATCTAACGAATATTTTCAATCAAGGCCTCGGCTTAATCAAATATCTGCTTGGGCTTCCCCACAAAGTCAGGTTATTGCATCGCGTGAAGAGCTGGAACAAAAAGTAAAAGAATTGGAAGAGAAATTTAAAGATTTGCCGGTGATTGAAAAACCTCCATTTTGGGGTGGATATAGGGTTGTACCAACCATGATAGAGTTTTGGCAGGGAAGACCCAACCGATTGCATGACCGGATTCGCTATCTGCTTCAAAAAGATAAAAGTTGGAAAATGGATAGGTTAGCCCCTTGATTGTTAAGCCATTTGTTTAAAATAAAAAAACCAGGCATGCCTGGTTTTTTATTATTCTTCAGCCTCTTTTTTCTTAGCAGCTGCTTTTTTGGGTGCCTTTGGCTTTTCAGCTTTGGGATTTTCTTCTTTTATAGCTGCCGCTTCTTTTTTAGCAGGCTTTTCTTTTTTTTCTACCGGAGTGGATACACTCTTTTTTTTCTTACGGGGACGGGTTACTCCGTACGAGCCGATGTTAATCTTCCCCCTCTTGGTTTTTTTATCTCCTTTGCCCATGATAAATTAGGTTTAGTAATTAGGCAAGTATAAGGTTTTTTTATTTGCTTACCAAACCTCAACAAAATTTGGTTACATTCGTTTTACTTAAAATTATTTATTTGTGTTTTCACTCATTTTTATCATTCATGTGTTGGTTTGTATAATGGTTACTGCCATCATGTGGTATTTACAGGTTGTGCACTTTCCCATGCTTCGTTTTATTGGGACTGATCGCTATGAGTTGTATT
The DNA here is from genome assembly GCA_937925455.1 of uncultured Flavobacteriales bacterium. Taxonomy (GTDB): domain Bacteria; phylum Bacteroidota; class Bacteroidia; order CAIKAF01; family CAIKAF01; genus BA4. The sequence goes on from CALEWF010000285.1 coordinate 6,957, forward strand.
ATCATGAGCTGAAAATGAAAAATACGCTTTTGTTTTTTCCGCTATTCTCATTAGAGATTTTTACTTCTATTGCTCTTTTGTTGAGTTTTACCATGGTGAGTGATTTTAACCCGGCCGTTCAAAACCAATTTTTTCTGGTTGGTTTTTCACTCATTTTGCTCTTTATACTTCATCTTGTAAATTTTCAATTGATTCGTCCATTGCTTTCTTCTCTTCATACAGATGTAGATGAAAAAAAACATAAACGATTGTTACGCCTGCAATGGATAAGAACCCTGGGATGGACATCACGTTTCATCATGCTACTTAGCATGATTCTTTCCGCATAACATTCCCCAAAATATGTATTTTCGCTTCATGTGATATTTGTTACGGTGTATTAAATCTTTTACGAATATTTTTGCCTCGTAAACATTAAAAAAATTGAATTATGAGACATGTTTTAGTGCCAGTTACGGCATTGTTTTTTGTGTTTTTTGCCGGATGTTCATCAACATCTACTTCGCAAAGCTCAACTTCTGATCAGCAAAAACCTGCCGTAAAAAATATTCAGCAGGATGAATTTTTTAAGTTGACTAAAGACCCCAATACAATGGTTATTGACGTTAGAACTCCCGGTGAGGTGGCAGAAGGGTATATTCCCGGAACCCAGTATTTTATAGATTTTAATGGAGGAAACTTCGCCAATGAAATTCAGAAACTTGATAAATCAAAATCATATATTATATATTGCCGCAGCGGAGGTAGAAGCTCTAAAGCTGCTTCAATAATGGTTGAAAACGGATTTAATAGTGTATATAACCTCACGGGAGGGGTAATGAATTGGACCGGCGAATTAGTAAAATAATTGGGAATGTTGTACTAATTTTCATCAGTGTTGGCTTGAGTTTTGCCCAAAATCCCATTGACAGAGATGAATTTTGGAGCAGGCTACAAGCAATGAATCGCCTGTCTCCTAAATGGACTATCGGGATTGACTTTCAATACAGAAGGCAGCAAGATAGTCATCATTTGATGGATATTCCTTTACTCTTGAGCTATCGTACATGGCTGCTTTATCGGTTGCCTCTTAATTTTCAGTTGATTAGTAATCCGGTAATGTATTTAGAACATTACCGGATTAACAATGGTTCTGATTCGGACCTGAATCCTTTAATTAAAATTCATGAATTGCGCACCGTATGGGGAGCTCAACATGAGGTAGGTTTAAAGAAAGTTGAATTAAGAAACAGATTGTTGGCAGAATTTCGATGGATGAATTTTGATAAAAAAGAAAGTTCATTTCGTTTTCGATGGAGGTATCAATTTCTATTCACGGTACTTTTAACTCGTATATCTAACCATTCATCAATGCATCTGCAGGTTTTTGATGAAGTTTTTTTTCAGCCGGAAACCATTACTAACTTCAACACGGGTTATACCATTCACCGAATTTTTGATCAAAACAGAGTGGCAATGTCATTACTAACCCGAGTATATGCAGTAGAATTACAATTGGGTTTTCAATATACTTATCAACTTTCTGGCTTTGGAATTTTTAATAAATATCAATTATTAACAGGTTTACTTATTCGATTATGATCAATATCCATTCGCAGGGAAAAGGAATTTTATTGTCTGTTTTACTAGGTGTGGTTGCTTGGGTTTTGGCTCCGTTTATTCCCAAGATGAACGAAGTTTTGTTAGGATTGATTCTTGGAATCCTGGTGAGTAATCTCATAAAAATTCCGGCATCTTTTCAGGATGGAATTTCATTTACAGGAAGTAAATTACTAGAATTATCCATTTTGTTTCTTGCCTTTAGTATTAATCTTAGCCATATTGCTGATTTAGGTTGGCAAACGTTTATTGTGGTATTGGTAGTTGTTTTTGCTGTCTTGTTACTTACACTTTGGTTATCTAAAAAAATGAATTGTCCTGGTTCTACCGGTTGGCTTATAGGATTTGGTACTGCCATTTGCGGTTCATCAGCCATTGCGGCCTTAGCTCCATCAGTATCAAAAAATAAAGAGGACGTAGGAATAGCTATGGCAGTTATAAACTTATTTGGTATTATTGGTATGATTGCTTTTCCGGCCATTCTTCCATTGGTTGACTGGACCGTTCATGAAATGGGTTTGATGATTGGAGGTACCTTGCATTCGGTTGGAAATGTAGCCGGAGCTGGATATGCCATGGATGAAGAAATAGGTGAGGCCGCTATTACGGTAAAACTGGCTCGGGTTGCTTTATTATCTCCGGCTCTCATCTTCTTTAATTACTTTCAACAGCAGGGTGCGGTTAAAAATTGGAAAGAGCATTTTAAATTACCCTGGTATCTTTGGGCTTTTATAAGTATTTCTGTCCTAGTTTCTTTTATTTCGCTGCCCAACGAAGTTTTAAGAAACTTAGAGTCCATTGGTAAAGCCATTTTAACGGTGGCGATGGCAGCTATAGGGCTAAAAGTAAAATTCAGTAAATTGTATCAGTCAGGTAAAAAAGGCTTGCTTTTCGGATTGTTGATATTTGTGCTGCAAATACTATTGGTATTATCTTGGGTGATGATAAATTAACCCCAATTATCATTAGAATATTGATATTAAAATTATAGGCTGCTTAAAGCGGCTGTTCGTTCCAAGTCCTCGGGGCTCATGCTCGCAACGCATAGTCGCAGCGGTGTCTTCGTGCCCTCAGCCCCGCTGCTCCTTGCGCTGCGGCATTCGCCCCTGCGGGCTTTCCACTTCCATCCGCAGCAGACGGGGCAGCGGTTGTATCCGCCCTACAAGGCAAACAAACATGCGACCACCTCCCCTTTAATACAATATGATTAAAAAAATCTAATGACAATTTGAGGTTTAAATCATTCAATGCTAACTCACATCGCATTATAAAACACCTGCTGTACCAACGCCCGCTGGCCTTCTTTAATCAGCTTTTTATTTTCGGCATTGGGATGAATACGGTTAGAAAGAAAGATGTACACCAATTCCTTTTCGGGGTCAACCCAGGCTAAGGTGCCGGTAAAGCCGGCATGCCCAAAACTGGCGTACGATACACAATCGCAGGCAGTTCCCCCTTCGCCGTTGGGCGAAGGTTTATCAAATCCCACCCCCCTTCGATTGCCATTGGCGCAAAACTGACAGCGGATAAACTCACGGATGGTAGATTCTTTAATAAAGCGTTCGCCCCCGTATTCACCGTAATTCAAGTAGAGTTGCATGAGCTTTGCCAGGTCGTTAGCATTGGCAAATAAACCGGCGTGGCCAGCCACACCACCCATCAACGCTGCCCCTTGGTCGTGCACAAACCCATGAATTAATTGCTTGCGAAATATCAAATCTTCTTCTGTTGGAACAATTTGCTCTTTTTGAAAACGTTTCAGCGGATTATATCCCAAGGTGGTAGCTCCCAACGGTTGATAAAAATATCGGCTTACAAAAGCATCTAAGCTCAACCCCGTTTTTTTTTCGATAATTCGTTGTAGGTAGTAATACCCCAAATCGCTGTATAGGTATTTCTTTTTGCCAGATAGCGGACTGCTTACATTGGCTTTGAACATGGTGTCTGGAATGCGATAAGACGCAAACATTTTTTCAGCTACCTGATAAGGATAATTTTCGCTGTATACTGTATCGTAAATACCTTGCTTCCATTGATTGTTGGCATCTAACGTATGCAGGTGAAAAGGAATCCACGATTTGAAACCAGCCTGGTGAGTCAGCAAATCAATCAAGGTAATGCTGCTTTTATCGGTTCCTGCTAATTCCGGTAAATAATCGCCCAGAGTTTTGTATAGGCGTACTTCTTCTTTATCTACCAAATACATCAATGCCGGTAAGGTTCCGGCTACTTTGGTAATGGAAGCTATATCATAAATATCGTCGTTGGTAACCGGTGTTTTTTTTTCGTAGGTATGGTAGCCATAGGCTTTACGAAAAAATACCCGGCCGCTGCGAGCCGCTAATATCTGGCAACCCGGAAATACAGAATCTTTAATGGCTTTTTGCACGATTTTATCTATTTCTTCCAGCTTTTCGCTTTTTATTCCCACATCTTCCGGAATGGTGTATTTCATCCTCACAGGCTTGCCGGTTTCTAACCCATGCCCGGCTTTGTATTCCTCACTAATGCTTACCGGCAATTTGCCTTTTGCGCTGATTCCGCCAAATATCAACTGTGCGGTATAATCTTGTGCCAGTTCTGAATTTTGATAACTCATGATTATTGCATGGCACCATTTTATTTCTTTCATGTTGCTAAGTGCATACGGATTGGCAAATACCACTAAAATTGTGTTTTTCTTTTGGGCAATGGTTTGAATGAACGCTTTGTTTTCAGCAGAAATTTTGTAAGATTTAAACGGACTATCATTTGATTTATGTATTGATAACACAATGAGGTTATATTCGTTGAGTTTCGTCAGCAATGATTGTGCTTCGCTACTACCAGCTGATTCTGACACGCTATGTACATCTATCTGCATGTAATCATTCATCCGGCGATGAAACATGTTCCCTTTTTCTTCACCAATGGCAATGGCTGCAATTTTTAGCGTGTCCAGCTTTTGCAGCGGTATCAGTTGCAATTCATTTTTAATAAGCGTCAGCGATGCTTCTACCAATCTGCGTAATACCACTTCGCTTTGTTTGGTAAATAAATCTGCGTGAAGATTTGTATGCGGAATGGGTTTAAATTTATGCAACCCCACCCAGTATTTGGCTTTTAAAATTTTCCTACATTTTTCATCAATCACTGCTTCGGTAATTTCTCCTTTTTGAATGCCTTTTTTTATTTCCTGCACAGCCCGGGCCACATCGCCTGAAAAAAGCAATACATCATTACCAGCCAGCAGCGCTTTGTAGTCGGCCACTCCCGGCTCATAATAATCGGCTACGCCTTTCATGTTCAGGGCATCGGTAAAAATTAACCCTTTGAATCCCATATCTTTTTGTAGCAGGTCGGTAACAACTTTTTTTGATAGGGTAGTGGGCGTGTTGGGTGTATTATCCAATGCCGGAATTTGCAGGTGGGCAATCATCATGCTGCCCAATCCTTTTTTTATCAATTCGCGAAATGGGTATAATTCCAGCGTATCCAGCCGGGTGCGGTCATGGTTTATTACCGGCAATGCCAAATGTGAATCTTTATCGGTATCGCCATGCCCGGGAAAATGCTTGGCATTGGCTAAAATTTTCTGGTCTTGCATACCGGCCATGTAGGCAATGCCTTTTTGTGCTACATTAAATTTATTTTCACCAAAAGAGCGGGCACCAATTACCGGGTTATTTTTGTTATTGTTTACATCTACCACGGGTGCAAAATTTACATGCACGCCCACTCGCTTGCATTGCAAGGCAATCTCTTTCCCCATTTCATAAATCAGTTGGTTATCTTGAATGGCACCCAGTGTCATCTGCCAGGGAAACTTCATGGTGCTGTCTAACCGCATACTCAATCCCCATTCGCCGTCAATGCCTATGATCAACGGAATTTTGCTCAGGCTCTGGTAATAATTAGTCAATGTAATTTGTCTTCCGGGACCGCCCTGCATAAAAATCAATCCTCCTATCTGCTGGTTTTTAATCAGGTTCACAATTTTATCGCTGGGTGCTGCGGTTTTTGAATAAGCCGCCACCATAAATAGTTGGCCAATTTTTTCATCCAACGTCATTTGCTTCATCAGCGAATCTACCCATTTGCTTTCCTTGAGCAGAAAGGGCGGAATGCTGTCGTTATTTTGAGTGGCCAATTCCAGGCCAGAATATACAGGTGCTTGTTCTTTACTTTCTTTGGTGCTTCCATGCATGCATGAAAGGCTAATCAGCAAGCCTGTTGCTAAATACGCTATTATTCCCAAGAGGGTATTTCGCTTCCACATACTTTTTTTTCCTTGCATAAAATTAACCAAGACTATGCCGCAAAACTTATATTTTGTATCTTTTAATTCAGGGTTTCTTGTTGAAAAACATGGGTTAGGCTTTATACACAAGATGTATTCTTTGGTTTTAATTGTATCACAAATGATTATTGACTGTTTACGAATTTTTTTTGATTTTGTTTAACCCAAATTATGCAATAGGAAATTAAACCCAAATTATGCAATAGAAAACCGGATATAATGTAAAGTTATTTTGATTTCTGTATTAAAGCCGATTATATGAAGCAACCACCTGGGATCAACCAATTATTTTGAGTCAATTGCAATAAATGTTATTTCAGATGTTTTTTAATTGGTTTATTGATCTGTGTTCTCTGTGGTGAAAAATTTAACCACAAAGAACACAGAGATACACGGAGAACACAAAGAAAATGAAA
>CALEWF010000286.1 GCA_937925455.1 uncultured Flavobacteriales bacterium
ATTCTTTTTGTTGCCTGGATACAATAAAATTGATCTGGTCTAATAATTCCTGAGCCTTTGGTGCTTCTGCGGGGATGTTCAATAAATGACGAATTGCCCCCACCCGTACCCTGAAAAATTCATCTAGATTGGAGCTGTAAATAGCCATGAACTTAATACGTTCATACAAGGGCAGATTTTCATCAAACGATTCTTGTAAAACCCTGTAGTTGAAAGATAACCAGCTTATATCCCGATTGATGGTACTGCTCACAGTTCTAATGATTTAATTAACAAAAATAGAGGTTTTTCAATCTTTGCCATGGAGCTGGGACAAAACTTAACATCCCATGCAACGAAATAATGAAGTAAGTTATCTTTTTATTGATTATTTTCAAGCCCCAATCAGTTATTATGATTAAAAACAATAATTATTGGATTGTATTTTTGTTAACTTATATTGTTTCTTCATTGAACTTACAGGCTCAACAGCCCCAGTATGATACAGTTTTTGTGAAGAACGATGTAAACAATGCAGTGACGTTTAATAAAGGCGATTATAAATACTTGTATATTCAACAAATTATTCCGACAGATATTCCTGTAAAAGAACTGAAGTTGGAATTGGTTTCTTCCAAATCAACAGTGATTGACCCCAAATATATCGTACGCATCAATCAGGATGTGTGTATTCCGCTCCATGTGTTAGAGGAAAGGTTTTATACCCTTTACATCAAAAAAGGTAAAATTATTGAGTATCAAAAGAGAATTGTAATAAAGTAGAAAATTTGTTAGTCATGAAAAGTTTTTATTACGCATCTTTGATTGCCGGCTTGTTTGCCACATCTACTTTGCATGGACAGTTAGTGGTAGATAATACTCAAACCCCTACGGATTTGGTGCAAAATATACTTGCCGGTCCCGGCGTGCAAATTAGCAATGTAACATTTAATGGCTCCCCCGGTAATTTATTAAACCCTCAAATAGGAAGTTTTAATGGGGCTAATTCAAATGTAGGTTTGAACAGTGGGCTCATTCTTTGTACAGGTAACATTGCTGTTGCTGTGGGTCCGAATAATATTGATAACGCTACTCAGGGAGGAGGAAATATGGGTGCCAGCGATCCGGATTTGGATATTCTAGCCAACAACAATACCAATGATAAAGCTGTGCTGGAATTTGATTTTGTGCCTGCCGGAAATACCATTTCGTTTCGTTATGTATTTGGTTCGGAAGAATACAACGAATTTGTATGTTCTGGATTTAATGACGTATTTGGTTTTTTTATCAGCGGGCCTGGATTCAATGGTCCGTTTCAATTGCAAGCAGTAAATATTGCCATTATTCCAAATACTAATACGCCGGTAGCTATTAATACTATCAATAATGGAACTCCTGGTACGTTTGGTTCTGCTGCCACCTGTGCTGCTATAGATCCAAATTGGACAACTTACAGTAGTTATTATTTTGATAATGCCGGAGGTACCAGTGTACAGTTTGATGGATTTACCATCGTGTTGACAGCTACCGCCCAAGTACAGTGCAATCAAACCTATCATTTAAAAATTGCGGTGGCCGATGCCGGAGATACCGGGTTTGATTCTGGCGTATTTTTAGAGGCTGGCTCGTTGATTTCGGAAGAATTGTCTATTGATGCGATAACATCCAGGGGAGATTCATTGATGATTGAAGGTTGTAACACGGCCTTTTGGATTTTTACCCGACCTACTGCAGCTGATACGGCATTCATTAATATCGGAATATTTGGAACCGCTACCATGGGTACCGATTATTCCAATATTCCCACTCAAATTATTATGCCTCCGGGAGTATTGAGTGATACGTTAAGCTTTACTGCATTTTCTGACTTTGTTACCGAAGGTACTGAAACTATTACTTTGGCAATTTATTTCTCCAATTCTTGTTCAGGAGATAGTGCCACGGCTACACTATACCTTTTAGATTATGATTCTTTAAAAGTTGATTTGTTTCAGGATACAGTGATTTGCACTGCCAGTGGTGAAACGGCGTTGTTGTATCCCTTGATGACTGGAGGTGCCGGACCTTTCTCATTTGTCTGGGCAGGACTGCCTGATACTACCGAAACGGTAACGGTAAACCCGGTTTCAACCACACAGTATTTTGTAACCGTAACGGATGCTTGTGGTTTTTCAGATATTTCAGATACTGTTACAGTTACTATACAATGTCCTATCATCGTGCCCAATGTGGTCTCGGCAAATAATGACGGTGCGAATGATGTTTTCTTCATTACCAACATTGATCAATATCCCGATAATGAAGTGTATATTTATAATCGTTGGGGCTGGTTAGTATATTCAGCAAAAGGCTATCAAAATAATTGGTCACCGAGTAACTTGGTAGAAGGCGTTTATTTTTATGTAGTAGATAACAAAGTGAATGAACCAGTAGCCGGCACCTTGCATGTGTTTAAGTGAGGAGTATTTACCCCTTATACCATAACCACTTCCACAATTCCTTGTAAGTTACTTTTTTTCCGTACATTAAAATTCCGGTACGATAAATTCTTGCGGCCAGCCATGTGGTAAATATAAATCCGCCGATGAGTAATAAAGCAGAAACACCCAGCTCCCAGTAAGCCACTCCAAAGGGAATACGTACCATCATCACAATAGGAGAAGTGAGTGGAATAAATGAAAAGAGTTGAGCCAAAGGTCCTTCCGGATTATTTAATACCGATTGCCCAATAGCTATGGAAAAAATTAACGGCATGGTAATCGGTAGCATAAATTGTTGCGAATCTGATTCGCTGTCAATAGCAGAGCCAACCGCTGCAAATAACGAACTATACAATAAATATCCACCTAAAAAATAAAATATAAACATACCAATCATTACTGGTAGATTTATAATTTGGAAGAGTTCAAGCATGCTTCCTACCTCCATTCCGCCAATTTCTGCCTGCGTTTTTATGGACCCACTTTGAACCTGATCCATCAAGCTGGGGGCAAAGACTAAACTTATTACAGTAATTACAACGCCTGAAAATACCACCCAAATAAGAAATTGCGTAAGCCCTACCAGCGAAATGCCAATGATTTTACCAATCATCAGTTGAAAGGGTTTTACAGAAGATACAATTACTTCTACAATTCTGTTGGATTTTTCTTCCATTACACCTCGAAGCACTTGTATTCCATACATCAAAATGAAGATATAAATAAGCATACCTGAAATAAATGATACTACATATTTTTGTTCCGCAAATTCTACTTCTTCTCTAACACCTGTTTCGGTTTCCTTTATTTTTTTTTCAAACAGATTTACTTTCACCCGAACACTGTCGAACACTGCTGGGTCAATATTATACATCAGCAATTTTTGTTCTTCAATAATTTTTTCCAATTCTATTTCTATGGCATTTTTTATACTCATAGAGGGTCTTTCTTTGAAGGCTAAAAACATGCCTGCTGGATGAGCCACCGGATCGCGGGGTATAAATAAAATGGATGAGTATTCTTCGTTATAAATGGAGTCGCGGGCCTGATTATAGTTATCATATTTCCAAACAAAACGCAATTTGCTGTGAGGACGTCGTATGTTATAATATTTCAATGCATCGCCCAATTTTACCGGGGAAGTGTCAACCACCATCACTCGATGCTCTTTTTCTTCTTCTGATATAGCAACAAAAATCAGCAATGCGTAAAATGCGGCCATGAGTATCGGACCAAGAATAGTCATAATGATGAAAGATCTTTTCCTTACACGGGTCAGGTATTCCCGTTGTATTACCAACCATATTTTATTCATGGATAGTTCCTTTTACTTGTTGGATAAAAATTTCATTCATGGATGGCACTTGCTCATTGAAATGGTGCACATCCACCTGATTTACACAAATCTTTAGAATATCATTAGAAGTTAAAGGGGGCGGAATATGCAGCGTTAGATAATGTTCCTCTTCGTCTTCATGTTCGTGTAATATGGAAACTTCAGCCGGTAATGCTTGCTTCAATATATCGGGAGAACCGGTATAGCCTAATCGGTATTGGCGGGTTTTGTATTGCCGGCGAATTTCTCTTACTGACCCATCCAAAATTTTTCGGCTTTTATTAATCAAGGCAATATGGTCGCACAGCTCTTCTACTGATTCCATACGATGGGTTGAAAATATAATGGTGGCACCGCGTGATTTTAATTCCAGAATTTCTTTTTTAATCAGCTCAGCATTTACCGGATCAAAACCTGTAAAGGGTTCATCAAAAATGAGCAGCTCTGGTTCATGAAGTACAGTAACTATAAATTGTACTTTTTGCTGCATGCCTTTGGATAGTTCTTCTATGCGTTTGTTCCACCAGCTTTGCAGTTCAAATTTTTCAAACCAGTAATCCAGTTTTTTTCGGGCTTGAGTTTTACTTAACCCTTTGAGTTGAGCAAGGTACATGGCTTGTTCTCCTACTTTCATTTTTTTATACAGCCCTCGCTCTTCTGGTAAATATCCAATACGGCTGATGTGTTGAAGGCCTAAGGGTTCATCATTAAAATATAGTGTACCTTCATCAGGCGCTATGATTTGATTAATGATGCGAATCATGGTAGTTTTTCCGGCACCGTTAGGTCCTAATAACCCAAAAATCTTTCCTCGAGGAATGGATAAAGATACATCATTCAATGCGGTATGTGTGGCATAT
>CALEWF010000287.1 GCA_937925455.1 uncultured Flavobacteriales bacterium
CTCCGTGTATCTCTGTGTTCTTTGTGGTTAAATTTTTCACCACAGAGAACACAGATAAATAAACCAATTAAAAAACGTCTTCAACCCAGTTTAATGCAATTGAAGTAAAATAGCTGTTTGAACCCAGGTGGTTACTTCATATAATCGGCTTTAATACAGAAATGAAAATGACTTTGCATTATATCCGGTTTTTTATTGCATAATTTGGGTTAAATAATTTTTTTGATAGGCGTGGTAGTATGAGCTTCTTTGAGGTAAAAAGGTTCTACATAGGCAACATCAGCAAATTGCTGTTGCCGATACATTTGCCAAGCTAAATTAGCCATGCCATAGGCAGAGGTAGTAAAATGAGCAAAGAAACGGGAATTGTAGTGGTTTTTCAGGATGCTTTTTGTTTTTTCAGCACCATTGCCAATAAACAAGCAAGGATGATGTTGCATGAAATCCTGAAAAGAAAATTCATTCAGGATGATTGCTTCTGGATTTTTTACGGGCTGAATTTCAGTGTTATAATATCCGGCATATACTTCCTGACGGCGAGCATCAATCAAAGGAATAATAAGGGTATTGGATTCAATTTGCGTTAGGGTTGATTCTTTAAACCATGCAGCCATAACTTGTAATGAGTCTAAAGCAATAAGAGGTAGGTCAGCACCGTAACAAATTCCTTTGGCAGTGGAAAGTCCAATACGCAAACCGGTATAAGACCCCGGTCCGTTACTTACTGCCACTGCACTAAGCTGTTTAGCTGTAATGGTTGATTGTTTTAAAATTTCATGAATAAAAACGCTTAATAGTGACGAATGAATGTTAGGTTGAGAGCTTTCTATACATTGTATTACATCAGGTCCATAGCAGAGTGCTACCGAGCAAACCGAAGAGGAGGTTTCCAGAAGAAGAATATAAGACATTTGCCTTTATTTATTTTTATAGAGCGATTGTTTGTCTGTTATTCTTACTTTAGCACCGTTGCTTAATGTTTTGGAAATAGCGTTGTATGGTCCTTCGGCGATAATCATTCCATCATTTAGCCCATTTAATACTTCGATGTATTTATTATCCTGGATGCCGGTTTCAATTTCTGTTTGAAGGGCTTTGTTTTCAATAATTACAAAAACGTATTCTTTGTATTTTTTGGTTGTTTCAGCAGCAGAATTTAAGGTGTCTTTACGAGTGGTTACGGCTTGAATAGGAACAGAAAGCACATTGTTTTTCCGATTGGTTATGATATCTACGGTAGCCGACATGCCAGGACGAAATGGGGAGATGTTTCTGCCCGTTTCAAGGTCTTTATACGATTCGCGAAGGATGGAAATTTTTACTTCAAAGTTGGTAACTTCATCCGTTGCCACTGCATTCAGAGTGGTTTTAGGAGAGTTGGCAATTTGGCGAACAACGCCGGTAAATTTCCGGTTTAGATAAGCATCTACTTCTACATAGGCCGTGTCGCCTAAGTCCACTTTTACAATATCGTTTTCATTTACATCTACTACTACTTCCATTTCACGCAGGTTAGCAATACGAAGCATTTCTGTACCCTGCATTTGGGCTGTACCAACCACTCGTTCGCCTTTTTCTACGGCAAGTTTTGAAACAACTCCATTCATGGGAGAAAAAATTTTGGTACGTGATAGATTGTCCCTTGCTGATTTTTGTGAAGCCTGAGCACTGGCTAATGTAAATTCGGCTGCCGTTACCGATTGTTTGGCAGCTTCATATTGAGATTTGGCTACTTCATATTGTGTATCAATTTGCTCCCACTCGCTTTTTGAAATTACTTTACGTTCATACAGGTCTTTATTTCTTTTCCAATTCGCTTCTGCCTGAATAAACTGTGCTTTGGCTTGTTCTAATTGCGATTTGGCAGATGCCACATTGGCTTTGGTTTGATTTACCACTGCCGAAACGCGTTCAAATTCTGACTCATACAAATCTGGATTGATGATTAGCAGCAACTGTCCTTGTTTTACAGAGTCGCCTTCTTTTACGAAAAGCTCTACAATTTGCCCGGATACATCAGAACTAATTTTTACTTCTACTTCCGGTTGTATTTTACCGGAGGCAGAAACGGTTTCTACAATATTTCTAAAACGTACTGTATCAACTGTTACCAAAATTTTACGTCCGCCTCCTTCTCCACACGATGAAAGGCTTTGAACTATTAAGGTAACTGTAATCGGAACAAGAAACAGAAATTTTTTCATGGTTTAGAATTCAATTTTTTTTCCTCTATAAAAGTCGAGCACTTTGGTCTTGAAAATGTAATCGTATTGAGCAATGAGCAATTCGGTACGGGCAGTAAAATACCGGGTTGTCGCATCATTGTAGTCAACCGAATTTATAACATTGGCTTCAAACCGCTGCTTAGCATAGGTGTAATTTTCTTCCAATGCTTGCAAATTCTTTTTATTTGCTTCATACGATTTGAATGCTGCTTTTGCATCGGCATACGCTTTTTGAATGGTGTTTTTCAAGCTTAGCTGCTCTGCTTGTAAATCTAATTCGGCATTTTTATATTGAAGTTTGGCTTGTTGAACAGCAGTGCGTATTTGAAGTCCATTGAAAATAGGAAATGTTAACCCTAATGATATTTGCTGTGAATTATTTCGCTTTAACTGTTCAAAAAAAGGTACTACCGGACTATTGGGGTCAAATGGGTTTTGTTTCAATAATCCAGAGAAAATAGTACTAATGGTAGTATTTATTGCAAATTGTGGATAATAACTACCTCTGGCAACGGCCAATCCATAGCGAGCACTCTTCATCCGAAACTCCCGGCTAAGGATGTTTGGACGTGTATTGATGGCCAATGCATAAATGCTTTGCACACTTTCTGATTCATTGAATTCTTCAATAGAAATTTTTGAAAAATCAGGCTTTTCAATTTGTATATCAAATTCATCTAAAGCTAATGCTTGAATTAAAGCTAATTTGGCAGCGGCCAATGCATTTTCGCCATTTACTAAGTTAAGTTCTTGGGTAGCTAATTGTGCTTCGATACTAAGTAGTGCACCTTGGGTAACGGTTCCGGCTTCGTATAGTTGCTTGGTGCGGTTGGCTTGTTGCTTCAATAAATCAACTTGTTGTCTTACAATTTCCAGCCGTTCCTGAGCAAATAATACTTGCATATACAGGTTGGCAATGTTTAGCGAAATATCATCCAGGGCTTGCTGAAAATCGTATTGTGCAGCTTTGTAGTTGTTTTTATTTTGGCTGATGGTGTAGTAATTAGCTAATCCATTAAAAACAATAAACTGTGAGTTAGCGGCAATAGAAGTGGTAGTAAATCGCTGGTCATTTAATAAGCCGGTAGTTGGGTCAAATCGCAAACCAAAGTTGAATGTTTCTGCAAAAGAACCATTCAGGGTGGGTGCCAAGGCTGCCCACGACTGGGTTACATTTAGCTTGGCACTTTCCATGCTGAGTTGAACTTTTTTTACCGTAATATTATGTTCACGGGCATGTTCAATGCATTTCCGCAATGACCAAACCTGTACCTGCTGCGAATACACATGGGTAAACACAATGGCAAAGAAAAAGGCAAAACCCCTAAAAATCCCCGTTTTTTTCAATGTAATAGTGATTAAATATGCCAAAATTAGAGCTTGATTGGGTTTTAAACTTCTATCAGGTGTTAAAAATATAAAATCTGCAGGAAAACACTTACTTTGTCTTGCATTTATATGTAATGGTATTTAGCTCCCCCATATTTGTGTTTGCTTTTTTGCCGTTGGTGTTGCTGGTATATTACTTGGCAGCCCCGCATGTAAAAAATTTCATTCTGCTGGTATTTAGTTTGTTATTTTATGCTTGGGGTGAAGGAGAACGGCTTACCATTATGCTTTTATCTATTACTATCAATTATTTTACCGCTATTTTTCTCGAGAATCAAATTTATGCATGGAAGAAGAAATTGCTTTTATTTATTGGAATAGGTTTAAACCTTGGGTTGTTGTTGTATTATAAATACACTAATTTTTTTGTAGCGAATTATAATTTGTTGGCAGTACAGCAGGGGTGGGCTTCCATCGTGATGGATCGGGTTGTCTTGCCGTTAGGAATTTCTTTTTTTACATTTCAAGGAATGTCGTATATCATTGATGTGTATCGTAAGCATGCAGAAGTACAGTACAACCCATTTAATTTGGCTTTATATATTTCTTTTTTTCCACAACTCATTGCAGGTCCAATAGTGCGTTATCATGATATAAGTAGGCAGTTAACCGACCGAAAGGTTACATTGGAGTTGTTTGTTTCAGGCATACAGCGTTTTATAATTGGCTTATCAAAAAAAGTTCTCATTGCAGATAGCATTGGTCGCATATCTCATGAACTTTTTACCACTTCGCCCGAAGGATTACCGGCTTCTTTTGCCTGGCTTGGGATGATAACTGCGGTAGTACAGATATATTATGATTTTTCAGGCTATAGTGACATGGCCATTGGTATGGGTAGAATGTTTGGATTTCAATTTCTTGAAAACTTTAAACATCCGTTATCAGTAAAAAATATGCGGTTGTTTTGGACACATTGGCACATTTCGCTTTCAAACTGGTTTAGAGATTACATTTATATTCCTCTGGGAGGTAACAAGTATGGTGCTTTACGCACCCAATTTAATTTATGGCTGATTTTCTTTTTGAGTGGGTTATGGCATGGCAGTGAGTGGACCTTTGTAATTTTCGGTATCTATCATGGTGTATTTATGGTTGCCGAACGGTTGGGTACAGAGCGGTTATTAAATAAATTCCCCGGCTTTGTACAAAACATCTATGTGTGGCTTGTTTTCTGTGTAAGTATTATTTTATTTTGCTCACCCGATGTAATCTTTGCGTGGAAATATTTTACACAATTGTTTGATTTTACATCCAAAGCTCCATTTCATCAGGTATGGTTGTACCTTCAGCCAGAGTTTTTTTTACTGCTAATCATGGGTATTGTTTTTTGTTATCCCGTTAGAGAAAACTTCCTGCGTATTATGTATCACCGTTTTACTAATCAACAAATTCCTCAATTGGTAGAATTTTTAGGGTATTTTGTATTGCTTGTCTTTTCAATGGCTGCTATGGCCGGTTCAACCTATTCGCCATTTATTTATTTCAGATTTTAATGAAGCTGAGTTCAAAGAAATATTACCTACTGATTAGTAGCTTAAGTACGCTGGTTATAGTGTTTTTAAATTATGTGTGGTTATCCAATACCGATTTGGTATCAAACAGGCCGGTAGTTGAAATCATTGTAGATGTTGATCGTGCTAGCATGATTCAGATTATGGTGAAAGAAGGCGACCAATATAACACGAATGAAATTCCCCAAGTAAGATGGTATGAGCCAGTGCAAAACTACAAGGTTATTTTACAATTGCCTGAACTAGATTTTCCGGGTGGGTTTCGAATTGATTTGGGAGCTTCAACCAGCCACTGGAAAA